>NZ_QWFB01000006.1:0-19734 GCF_003576205.1 Achromobacter sp. K91
GGCAGGCACCGTGGATGGGCTCAATCTCTACGGCATGGTCAAGAACAACCCCGCGTCCCTGCGTGACCACGCCGGCCTGGTCGGGGAGGACGGCAATCGTAAGCGCAAGATGGGGGACCACGACGGCTCAGATAGCGATTCAGACCCAGGCATGCGCGCGGTCATGATTCCCAGCCAAGCAGCGCACCAACACCACGCGAGCGCCCAGCTGGGCGCAGTTCAAGCGCCGCCAGCCGGAACATCGGACGCGGCTCCCGCGGCCAACCAGTCAGTGGCGGAGCCGCTCGCTAGATTGAAGACTAACCTCGACCGGCCTCGCCTGATCGAGGTGTATGACCACTTCAAGACTAACGGTCTGATCAAGCAGGAAGAAAACGAGGTCCAACGTTACTTCATCGACATGCACACTCGCGACGCGCGCCTCGCAGCATATCTGCCTGACGAGAAATCGATGGACGGGGGGACGAGGACCGGGAAGACGGCGCAAGGAAATGAGTATTCGAACCTGGATATGCGTATACGTGATCGGCTGGCGAGTTTGGGATTTCTGTCAGACGGCAAGAGAGGCAAGTGGAATTACCGATTTTACCTGCAGCTTCCAACCGGCATGACTCTGGACACATACCGCGAGGAAATTGTCCCGTTGCTCGGTTTCAACAAGAGTCCAAACGGCCACGCGAATCGCTTTGAGAATGTCATCAAATGGTGGCAAGAAAACCCATTCAGACGCGAAGCGCTGGCTCGTGAGGCAACTAAGCACTTTCTTGAAAAACGGGCCGCGCGTCCTTACTCACAGACTGCGGCTAACCAGCACAAGGAGAGTCTGTCCAGCGCTCAGCGGGCACGGCTTACCGCAGCGACAGCGACAGCGCCAGCCGGTGCGATTGCGCCGGGATCTCAAGGCAATAAGGCGGCGCCAAGTGCCGCGCTGCAACCGTCGGGAAGCGGTTTGAATGCCGCGCCTGCTCCTGCCGCTCGCCCGATTGCGGCGGTAGGGCCGCAAGGGCGGCAGTCCCCCGTTGCATCAACGAGCGCGGCCAGCCACCTTGCGCCATCCCCTCAGCAACAAGCACCCGCGGAGTTTTCCAGAGAGTGGTTCGAAGGCATTCCCCTGACCCCGCCGGCGGCGAACGTCCCGCAACACCTCATGCACGCTTACGGGACACCCCAGGCCTTTGCGCAGCAATTTCATGCAGTGCCGCAGGGCAGCTTCAACAATCCCCCCCAGGCTTACTATGGAGGGTTGCCGATCCCACAGCAGCAGCAACACTCTGCCGCCCCTGCTTACGGTCACCAAGGGCCATCACCATACATCGTTAACGCGCAGAACGTCACAATCAACTATCACTACGGCGGAGCCCCGGCTCCCTTCGCGCCCCTGATGGTGGCCCCAGACCCTACGCGGATGTACGATCCTGGGCCGGTGTACCCTGGGCAGCAGATGCAAAATTGGCCAGGCCAGATGATGGCGCATCAGGCACCCATGCATGCGGGATATCTGCCCGCGCCGGCACCGCAGGCGGATCCATCCGAGTTGCCCGAAGACTTGGCGGGTATTGATTTTGCTGACTTGTATCAAGTCGGGACTCATTTGCCGTATCGGGATTATCGTTGACCCGGTTCCGTGGACACATCATTCTTTGGTGAGCGCCCAGATTTAGCCGTGTAGACATCGGAGCGTCGATGGCGTCAAGCGCGTTACGTCGGTTGCAGTTGATCAGCGACAGCCCAAGGCAACAGTTCGTCGATGCGGTTGACCGGGTGATCAGCAATGCGGCCCAGCACGTAGCGCAGGCATGCCTCGGGATTGATGCCGTTGAGCTTGCAGGCCGATCAGGGTGTAGATCGCGGCCCCTCGCTCGCCGCCTCGGTCTGAGCCGAAGTGCAGGTAATTCTTGCGGCCAAGGGCCACCGCGCGCAGCGCCGCGCAAGCGCGCCCGCGCACGACGTCATGGTCGCGGGCGCTGCCGATACGTTCGCCGGTAACGGAATGGGATCACTCGGCGACTGCGCATCAATGATCGCTTCAGGCTCGGCCACGCGCACCGCCAACAATGTCGGCCCCGCCTCACTGGTTGCTCGCAGCGTCCCGTCGCGGTGTTGCTTGATCCAGGCAAACACCTGATTGGCGTTCACGCCCGCTTCGCGTACCACCCGCGCCACCGACACCCCCGGCTGTCGCACCTGCGCGACCAGCTCAAGCTTGAATGCATCAGAATGCCGGCGATTGCGCCGCGGCCCAGGAGTCTTTTGATCGGTTGTGTCCATAAATCCCTTTGTGGGCACAAATTTGAGATGCCCACCACAACCGCGATCCTCCGACTTCGTCGCTCCCGCGTCTACACGGTACAGACCGGACGTTTACCCTCTTTTGGCAGAATTGGCCGGCGAATTGCGAGAAGGACGCAGTTTCACAAGCAGACGGCAAGATTCCAAAATCGCTTGTCAATGCATCTAGATAGTCTTGCCAATGTAGGTGGTGCCTCCAATTGATCGACACTAATTGTGATTCATATTTCGCGATGGAATGAAGTGATGATCAGGATATCGTTAATAGTGTTTTCAATTTTGTATTCTTTCTCCTCGGCATGCGTCGCGGTTGAGCTCATACCTGCTCTTCGCACGGTTGTTATGCTGACCGACAGAAGCAATTCCAAATATCCCCTATACAACTTGACTAGACATTACGCTGGCGGTCAGATCATATATAGTGCGGCCGGCATAATGACTGTCCGTTTGAGCGACAGCTACACAGTCTCCTTTGCCGTGGCGGATATTGCAGGGTCGGCTGCGGTCATCTGGAATGATCTTGTGGTTCGACCTGGTGAGCCAGACCTTATCGTTTTGGGTCGCGTCGGACAAACCGTAAATTTCCCCATTACGACTCGATCCTTTTCACTCCCTGGTTCACGCTTGCGAGCTGGCGCCATAGCCGCAACAGTACTGGCCGACTATACAGCCGTAACCGGTGGTATGCCGCCGCCAGCTGGGCTGGCTACCGGAATGGTTATAAATTCTGACATCATAAATTGGTCGGGCCTGAGGCGGTTCTTCGCTCCCAGTAGTAGCGATCCGAATTTAGGAAACTATCAAACGGCGCGCTACATGGCGGTATCGGCAATCATGCACGAATTCGGCCACGCAATGGGGCTACTGCACCCCTACGCACCTGCAGGCCAGGAAGCCCCAACCGCTCGGCAAGTCGATTCCAACGCCCAGTTGTTCAGGGGCGTGTATCAGGTCTTCGCTCAATCTGAAGTCGATCACGCTACCCTTATGCAACCATTTTTGAATGACGTATTCCGAGCTGAAGTGTTGCTGCTCAACAGGCCAATAGACCCCAGTACATCTACCCCTGCCCCCAGTCTTCCAGAAAGGGCAATGCTTCGGTTTGCGCTGGAATACACTTGCAATGATACGGATGGCCTAAACATACAAAGAAGTGTCCCGCCTGTATGTAATGACAATTATATTGCCACGGGAAACACGATAACAAACTCACTTTTGCCTCAGCTCATTCATGCTGCCCAATATTACCACTGAGCGATGCTGATACTTGAGCGTACCGGTTGTTGGATGGTGGCTTGTGAAGATTTTTTTCTCCGTGAATCTAGAGGTTGAGGATTTTTGGTGGTTGTGTGATTTTTCAAAAAAAATTCTATAAAAAATTATATGAAGATAAATTGGGTTGGCCTTGTTTATTTTAATTTTTAAATAGGGTGATCAATGAAAAAACTTAGTGTGACCGCTATCGTTGCGGCAATGATCTTCTCGACACACACGAATGCAGCCTTTGCTCAAGCTAACTCTGCTTGCGACAAGAAAACGGGGTTTATCGTTGGGTTGGGCACGGGAACCTCTCAATATGGCGATTTGTCCATCATATTTAAAGGAAAATTAAGCGATACAAGCACCCAGAAATTTTTGATCTCCGGCTATGCTGGTGGTTCTAATAACAAAACTATAGTGCTACTTGCGCAAACTGCCATGCTATCGGGCGCAAATGTCGTGCTGTACTGCAGTCGAGGTGGTGTAACTGGCATCGCTATTAACATTGAAAATTCAAGTTAATTGAGAGAGCGGTGTAGGCTTGCAACTTTGAAAGAGAGCTGATTGTGCGGAGATTTCTCTTTAAAAGTTATGAAGATTGTTTACAGCATGAATTTTTCTACTTTTGGTGAGATCATGAAGATCGTAATTTTTGCGGCACTCTTTTGCTTTTCGATGGCGGCCATGGCTGGCGCTGAAGATATATGCCCAACCGCACACGCTACGTCGGCTCAAGTGTACGTGAGTTATATTAAGACGGACTGGGGAGGCGATAATCAAACGCGCGTGGGATTTAATCTTGCGTCCGATGCGACGAAACAAGGGGAGTTTTATTTATCCTACGACCGAGGTTATCAGGACGAGCTGCTTTCCTTTCTAGCGCTTATGGAGGCATTTAAGGGGAGTTACCCGGTTTATATTTGGTGTCAGGGAGGGGTTAATTTCTCATCCATCACAATTGGTCGCTAGGGCGCGTACGTTGGAGTCGGCTCCTGTCGTGCCGTAGTAGATGAGGAAGTTCCAGATGACGCTTTCTATACTTGCAGTTCTAGTATTGCTCGCGACCTGCCGTGCGGTACTTAAATGGAATCGTACAAGCAGAGGGCTTGGGCTCATAACAATCACGTTGCTGCTTGCGCTAGGATGCGGCCCCATTCCGTCATGGTTATTGGGCAACCTGCAGTCAGCCTATGCTGTGAAGCATCCGCCCGGATGGAATAAGCGCAATGCGATCGTTCTACTGGGGGCCGGAACGGAAAGAGTCGCGGGCGCGATTGAACCGGGAGCATTTGCATACGCGCGCATCGTCGAAACAGCAGAGCTTTACAACGATTGTCGAAAGGTCGCTACAGAGTGCAAGATCATTGTGAGTGGCGGTGACGCAACGCACAATGGCTTGCCCGAAGCAACAGTCTATCGGAACTATCTTTTCAAACTTGGAATAGATGCAACCGACATATTGCTTGAACCCAATAGCATGAATACATGGCAGAACGCCCAATTCACTAGCGAGATACTAGAGCGCTACGGTGCCGACCGTGTGGTGCTTGTTTCCTCAGGCATTCATCTGAGACGCAGTGTGCTGTACTTTGCATATTTCGGAGTCGTTGCGACGCCGGTTCGCGCGGATTATTTGCGTGCGGTTTGGTCTGTGCTTCCATTGTCGTACAATTTCGCACTCACGGATTTCGCACTGAATGAATATATTGGCATTGCCCGCTATTATGCGTACAACTTTCTAGGCTGGAATTCTGCGAGATGATCCAGTTCTATGAGGGCAAGTCCAGTCGCCTATCAACATACACGGATAACCATTAAAATGATGTTTCCGTATGATAGCGAATGGCGGGTGGGTTTTCCGAACAATTTTGAGATCGCCAAAAGACGCGATTCAGGCGATGGTTGCACAGATGTAGCAAGACAAGTGTTTTCCGATTGCCGTAATTGCAATTGTGGAATTTCGTCCCGGCCACAAGGCTTCTATGCTAAAAAAATGTGAATCCCGCAGGCATCATCCCGTCTCTTGAGGTTGGCTCTCCCGGTAGGGACGGAAGCTTCAAAATCCCTTAGGACCCGCAACAACGCTAGTAGTCCGTGTTGTGCGACTAAGTGCATCGCCTGAAATCTCCACCGTGATCGCGGCGGCAACGGGCCAAGCCCAGAGCGGCGGGACATCCTGAGCCGCGTGGCGGTATTCCTCCTGGAGGATCGGCAGCGACATCTACCCACTCATAGGCCGTGTGTTCCTCGCTCAAGGTAAGAGCTTGGTCAGTGAATTCGCAGCGAAAAAATACAAGCAATACTCGCCTGTCGGGGATGATCTCGCAGGATCTGCTGCCCAGATAAACCATCGCGTTAATGTCCAGGCCGCACTCTTCCTTCACCTCGCGCGCCAATGCCGCCTCCAAACCTTCGCCGACTTCAGGCCTACCCCCTGGCAGTTCCAATTCATTGCGCGGATTTCTGACAAAAAGGACACCGCGAGGTCCTTGCATGATGGCTTTTACGCTAACAGGATCCATATCTACCCCACCCCTTCCCTATCGGTGCGTGTCGCCGCGCGTAAGCGGCTCTGTGACCAACTGTCGCTGCCGTGCCGTCAGACCGATACGTCTGTAGGCGTCGAAGATGTGGCCAAGCGATTGCAGCGGGAATGATGACGTAACCGTTGAGGTCAAACTCGTAAACGTACTCCTGGTTCATGTTCACCACCTAGGATGTTCGTAGTAGGAATGCCCCTCCCCGAGGTGAGCGGTCCGCAATTGAGCCGACGCGCGCCGATCTTTTTTACCATGGGAGCAACGCTGTCATCTTTCAATCACCTGACAGAAAGACCAGCGTTGACGCGCTTGATCGCTCTTCTCTCCGTCAAGAAAGGCGCCTACGAGGCGCTCTTGGTTGAGGTTAAGCACGATCGAGGCCCTGCAATCTGATTATTCAACTCGCATTGTTCAGGTCCTCCTGAGGTTGCGGCGCAAGGTGTCCACCTCTGCTTGCGAGGGTTGAATGTGCTTGTAGCCTAGCGGTTCCCCTAACTGTATCGCCAACTTGGCGGAATACTCCAAATTCATATTGGTGTAACCCATTATCGGGCATCCGTCTGTCGCATAGCTTCTAAAGTCATAGTTCACTGAGCCGCAGCTAACAGTTCCCGTCGTAAGAACAACTTGATTTGCCTTGTTTTTGTATATTTTTTCGACGCGTTTTTTAGCATGTTCCGCGTTAACATCAAAAGGATGACTAAACCCGAGAACATGTCCGATTTCATGGACTATTGATCTGAACACCAATAAATCGCCCAGTCTTTTTGCTTGCGATTTAAGCATATTTCGTTGAAGGGGCTGTTCGACGCTGTGCAGCATCGGGTCCATAGCTTTTATTGCATCACTAAAATCGCTTTTTGAATAATCAAATTTCTTATTTACTTTTATAACTGGCCTCATTCCGGGGTATAAAAAATGCGAAGTCGACGTACTTGCGAGCACATTTTTTTCTTTAAACTCTTGAATTTTTAATAAAACACGGCTCTGGGAGAAATCGGGTTCGTATTCAAACTTCAATCCGGAGTTTTTCGCGTAATCAGCCCAATATGCGAAAGCAGCATGCGTCGGCGGCACGATATCAGTTTTTATCTTAATGTCTTTGAACTTAATCGTTACCAATGCTGGGGTTCTTTCTTGAAGGAATTTGTCCTTGGTTTTCTCGAATCCAAAAGTTATTTTTCCATCAAAGTAACGAGTGGCATTGAAGGTGGCTTCCTTGTGTTTGCCATAGTAATGGTTACTAGTGACTACCCCGCTGTAGCGCGACAACGAGATAGATGGGCCATCAGCATCATCCGACAGATTCTCGGGATCTTTGATATTTGGGATCAAACTGAGGCCGCTTGGCGGACTGCTTTTACCGTCTTCCCATCCAAATATTTCTTCCGGTCTATCGGCCTCCTCGCCATCGCTGCCCTTCTTAGTCAGGCCGTAAGAGTCCTCATCGGTCACCGGATTATTCCCCACCATGCAGTAGAGGTTCAATCCATCCACGGTGCCGGCCGGATCCGGATTGATCCAACGTCCGATCCACGGCTGGTAGTAGCGCATGCCGTAGTAATAGAGGCCTGCGGCGTCACGCTCCTTGCCCGAGTAGCGTATGGTCTTGTACTTGGCCTCGCTGGTCGAGGCCGCAGTCCACACCGCAGTGCCGCCATACGGGTAGTACTCCTCTTGCGTGATGATCTGCGCGCTGTCGTCGGTCTCGATTTGGCAGGAGTTCTGCCGGTCGCCGTAGCGGTAGCGGATCTGCTGGTTGTCGATGTCCGACGGCTTGTTGGCCGTCCAGTTCAGCAACCGGGCACCGTCGTCCAGCACGATCACTTCTAGTCGCTCCCTCGTGTAATAGCTGAAACGCACCTCCAGGCCGGGTAAATAGATAGCGTCGTCGACCCAACTAATGCCTCCTCCCGATATCATTGCCTGCGACGCCTTGCGCACGCGTTGTCCCTCGCTGTCGTAAGCGTATAGTTCGCAATCGCTCGCACCCCAGTCGGTGCAGTCTTGACCGGAGCTTCGGTAATTGCTGACCAGGCAGTAGAGTTGGTGGAATGGGGTCCAATACATCGGCAGGTTTGGGTTGCCATCCAGAAATGTGCTCTGCCCTGCCCCGTCGAAAAATGATTCGAGGCCCGCGGGCGTCAACCCCGAGTTTTTGACGTCGCTCAACGCGCGATTGCTATCGGTCGCCACGACCATGTTGCGCGTGGGCACGGTTGCCCCGGTGCCTGCTGCGTTCTTGGCCGCAATTTGACGCAGATTGCCCCCGAGATCGTAACTATAGTTACGCGTATAGCTACGGTAGCTCGCGGGGTTCGGTGGCGAAAAGGCGATGGGCGAGTCGGTGCCCGATGGATTACTGCTCACATAGTTCTCGCGTCCGCTCGCCGAGAGCAGTTGATAGAGCGCGTCATAGGTATAGCTACGGTTACCGTCTACCGCCCCATTGTGGATGTATGCCACCGGCGTGCTCGCATCGCTGAGCGCTATGACATTGCCCACCGCGTCGTAGGTGTAGGTCAGATCCTGAAGCGTGGTCCCGGTAGTGGCGCGACCTCGTCGGCCTGATCTGCCAGTGGGGCGATTCTTGGAGCCGCGCTGGCACTTGGCCGCCGCGCTGGTGGCCTCAGCACTGCGTGTGGTCGTGATGGTCAGTACGCGCTGCGTGGTCTGCGGCTCGTACATGTAAGCCGTCTGAACGGAGTTGGCGTCGTTCTGGGTTTCGATCTGGCCGCTCGCCGTGTAGGTGACGCCAGTGGTGACAGGCGTGTTCGTGCCGCCGTTGGGCGTTACCGAGCTTGAGACTTTGCGACCTGCCACGTCGTACGCTGTCTGCTGCTGATGGCCCATCGCGTCGGTCTGTACGAGCATTTGTGCCAACGCGTTGTAGGTGCGGCTGGTGCTATAGAACTGAGCGTCGAGATCGCCCTTGTCTACGTTGGGCCAGACCCCTGTCCAGCTGTAGGTACGGCCACGGAATGCTGCGTAGAGTGAGAGCGTTTGACGATCCTGACGCAGTGCACCGCCCAGCACGCTATAGCCTCGTGCACTCATGTCAAGGAGGCCAGCGGTGTCGTAGTGCTGGAATATTTGTCCGCGCAGGTTCAGGTTACGCGGGTCGGCTATGTTCTTCTGGTCGTAGTCACCTGACGGCAGATTTTGTGATTCCCCGTAAGCCCAAATATCGGTTTGGTATTGAGTGGAATTGCCTTCTGACGGAGACACGGCGACCGTGCGCGAAGTGGGCCGACCCAGCGCGTCGTATTGGTGCGTGGTGGTGAACTGATCGTCGGCCTGGTTCAAGCAATCGCGCCCCTGGCTTTGCTCCCATACGACACGCCCCTGAATGTCGGCAAACGCTTGGGTCGTGCCCGCGTCGACGCTGATTGTTGCCAGCACTTGACCGGAAAGTGCCGGGGTGTACTGGAAATTGAGGGGGCCGCTGCCCTGCGCGAAAAAGCGCGCGTCCTGGCTGGAAATCGGCTGCCCAAGATCGTTGTAGTCCTGTGCGTCCACATATTGCGTGGCCACCTCAACGGCCGCGCTGCGGTTATAGCGCAGCGTGCGCACCGTCAGGCCACGGTTGTCGCGCACCGTAATCTTGGGGGTGCCCGCGCACAAACTACCCATGGGGCTCACTCAAAGAAGCGACAAGGATGACAGCACTCTAATTCCGTCGCCTGGGCGCTACCTCTGCTCGTCTCCTAATTACCTTTGATTTCAAGTACGCAATCGCTGGAATAGCCCCCTTTTAGAGTTCGCACCTTGGCGTACTCCGCACTCACCAGGGCCGCCACATCCGCCACCATCACCGCTAGGCCCGACTTCTGGTCGTACTCCAGCTGATTGAGCAATGCCAAATAGACCTCTTTGATCCGCTTGGCGTCTAAACAACCGGATCCGCCACAGCTCAAACAAAAAGTTCAGAAAATAAATGACGCGTCCGAAACAAAATCGCCACAATTGCACTGACTAGCCGAAGGTACAGGAAGGCACTTTTCGAGGTCGAGGCGAATTCCAAGATCGCCAAGGCGCCAGCCGTCTCGTCTATATCGGTGTGTCCGAGCCTGCCCAAATCTGGGGCTAAACGCGCTTTGCTGCTTCACCAGATACGCCGCAGTCTCATTTGACAATGTGATTCCAACTCAACTACCCCTTGAGCGAGCAAGCTTATGTCTAAAGCGACACCATTGATTCAGGCAGTGGAACGGCACTGCGGATTGGCCGATGGAGCATTGTCTGCGCTTGGTTATGATTCCGTGCAAGCCATCGTCGCCGTTCACGAGCACACTTTTGTGCACGAAAACACCTCAGCGCTGGGCTCAGGGGACGTTGCGCGAAACGTATATCGGTTCGCGCTGGCTGCTCAGAAGCGCCTGCTGCGCTTGTACAAGGCATTTCGGGCTGGTAATGCAGCGGCCGTTAAAGAAGACGGCCTGCATTACCCCTATAGCGACAATCCCATCGGTAACAGTCCGGCCTGGGTAGAGCAATTCCCGTTGGCCACATTGCCGGCCGCACCAGGAGACATTGCGTGTGATGACTCCCCCGCAGCTTATTTGGCAACGCTTTACTGGTGGGCGGAGTATCTCGAAACGTACCCGGTGGGCAATACCGCAGAGCGAGTGCTGCTCAAAGCGCGCAGACCTGATCTCGCCAAACTTCAGATCAATGACGCGTCGGTCAATCAGATTGTACCCAAGCTCCAATTGATTAATGAGACACTGTCGAACTTCATCTCGGTGAATGTCGCCGAACTAAGTGACATCATCAACGGGGCACCGACAACGGTCGATCAGGACACCCTACTTTCTCGTATCAACTATCCGGGCCCCGCAGTCCCCTATCACGGCCCATACGACAAGGTCGTCAGCAGTCTCACGGCGCGAAGCACCACGCTCTCGCAAATAGTGCTGGCCTCCGGAAATGGCATGCCGGCCTTCGTCGCCCAGCAACAGGCTCCCACTACACAATCTCTCCCGGCACTCTTGTACGACACTGGCCTTGACCCCGCCAGATTGCAACTTGCCCTCACCTCCTATGAGACGTCGGGCTGGATTGACTCCTCCGGAGCCGAGTCCGAGGACCGGGTCGTGTTCTTTAGCAGCAATTTCGGGATGAGCGGGCCAATGCAATATTCTTTCCCCGCGCCAGAAGAGGATCTGAGCAACGTTGGCACCTTGGCGAACCAAACGTCACAAAGCATTGAAAGTATCTTGACGCTTTTCTGCGACAGCGGTTGCAATGACGGAAACGCCAAGTCGCTTGGATCGACTACGGTGACGGTCACGCCAAATGTTGATGGCAGCGTCCAGGGCTACACGGCTGGCCCGAAGAACTACGGAGCCGTCATCGTCAACGCAGGCAACTCGGCGCCGGTCACTACTGCTCCCGTTGAGGATGACGCGGAACTAGCGACGAAGATGGGGATGAAGCTTGTTCAGAACGTAGGTGGTTCCTTCCCTCCCCCACCTAGTGATAAATGCTTCACCCAGTTCAATCAGATGTACCGGCTGAGCCATTGGATGCGACTCGCACCGGACCAGCTAGACACGCTGTTGTATGCCGCGATGCAGGCGGGCGGCACGACAACGAAAATGGAGATCGACACAAATTGCATGCGCGTACTGGGCTTCTATCGCCGATGGGCGGAAAGCTATCAGGTTAGCGCCGAGGATATCGCCGCCATCCTCTGGCAAGTTTCCCCCTATGCCGTGCTGGACGCTATCCCCCAGTTCGATCGCATTTTCAATGCCGTGCCGGGACAACAGCCGATCAAGATTGGCGGCCCCTCAAGCGCTTTCGACTACACGGCTGCCGCCTATGCTGGGCTCGTGCAATCCCTATGTGCAGCGCTGAAGATTACAGAGGCTGATTTCCTTCGCTTGGCCGCAACGGTCCAGGCAGCCCAGAAGCTCACCAGCAACCATGTGACACGCTCGCTGCCCTGCCTGTCGGCGCTCTATCGCTTGACGCGTGTGGCATCCGCCCTGCGGCTGTCTGTTTCAGATATGTTTGATCTGCTCGACCGCATGCCCGACGGGGATGCGTTGACCAGCCAACTTGCCGGGGTACAGCCGAAGTTAAGTCTCTTGGCGACCACCGCGCCGCTCATTCCGACCACTCGTGACGTGCTCGACCAGCTCGATGCGCTCGCAGCCCTGCGCGAATTCGTGCGGGGACATGGCCTGACGCCCGGGGCGGCGGCCGCGTTGATTGCCCCATCGGCAGCGAACGGGTTCCCAGTGCCCGCATCGACCGCAGCACACTTGGCGGTAGTCACCAACGCAACCCGGCTGATACCCGGCAGCCTGTTCGATATGAACATCCTCCCTTCGCTGGGGTTGCCGGTCCAAGACACATCCAGCCCCCCAGTCAAGGTCGACTGGGCATCGGTCGTTGCCAACAGCAAGATCGTCGGCGACCCGAGTACGCCGCAGTCGGGGCTGATAGCGATAGAAACTGAAGCCGATCGCGAGAGTGCAATACAGAAGGCTTTACCGACGGGATGCAATCTGACTTCGACGGACTATCAGCCGCTGCTCGATAGCCTCAGCGCAGCCCAGCAACGTCAGTACGGGGTAACCGATGGTGTTCTCGGCGAAGCCCTCGGACTTCCCACCGATACGTTGCACATGCTAATGCAAGCGTTCGAAAGCAACGGAAGCTACACATTCCTGTCCGGCTGCCAGACGTTCTTGACCGCCCATGCCTCGCCAGAACCTGCGGACCTCAAGGGCAGCGCTCTCATGACACAGTTCAACACGCTGGCGCATCAGGCGATGCTGGTCAGGCATTGCGCGTTGACACCCGCAAGCCTGCAAGCGCTAACAAATCCATCCTGGTTCAACTTGGATTCGACGGCCGGAGATTGGTGGATGCTCACCTTGAAGAGTCTTTACGCATTGGATTGCTACGAAGCCTGGAAAAAACGGGCTGGGAGCGAAGACGATGTCACCCAGTACCTTCAAATGGCCAACCAAGAACATGCCGTCGCGGCTGATGCCAAATCTGAATTGGCCCGGCAACTAGGCATTAGCAGCGACGAGATGCAGGGTTGGATAAATTGGGTAACGGGGGACGCTACAGGCGCGACCATCGTAACCAAAACCACCCAGGTGGGCAGCATCCTTGCATTGATGGCCGTCGCGGAACAGACCGGACTGACACTCAAGCAGATGCTCGCCCTCGCCGCGTTGCCCACTACGCAAGCGCAGTGGGCAACGAGTGCAACAAGTGACGCAGCCCTGATTCAATGGCAATACGCTGCTGCCGGCGCCATGGCCACATTGAACTACGTCCCGGAGTCCGCCGCCGCGGCGCAATGATTCCGCGCACGCGTCCAAGGCACCATCCCGACCAGTCAATCCCCAGCGCAGATCGTTAAGGAGTACGGCCATGACCGTAAATATAGATCAGATACTCGGAAGCCTTATGGCGCACGAGCGCGATGCGCTCGCCGCGGTCTTTCGAGGCATGGTCTCCGACAACATTGGTGATACTTCCAGAGGCACGAGTCTTCAAGCGAGCGCCGAAGACGCGTATCAGTTTCTGTTGATGGATCTCGAAACCTCGTGGGAGCCAACGACGACACGCGTCGCTACTGCGATCGCGTCGTTGCAGCAGTACATCAGCGGCGCACTGTGTGGAATCGAGCCTGGCTATCAGGGAATCGACTGGACTACGCCATCGATGCGCCCAACGCTGGACTACTGGAACGACTTTACCAGTCAGTACGATACCTGGGCAGCACAGACCTTGCTGCAAACCTATCCAGAAAACTATCTGTTGCCGATCCTTCGTCCTTCCCCGACGGAACCATTCCAGAAGCTGGTTACCAACGTCAATCAGGGACAGGTCAACGACAACACAACAGCGAATGCGATTCAGCAATACCTGAACGACTTCGAGGATTTTGCCAATCTTACGGTGCTTGGTGGCTATATCGACGGCTTTGAAGCAGCGACGCCGGCGATGACGAACGGCTACTTTGACGACGAGGCCGCCGGTATCGGAAAGACCGTGTATCTTGGCCGAACGGCCGCCTCGCCCTATACGTACTGCTGGCGCCTGTGCAACCACTGGCTCTACGACAAGGATGGCTACCCGGCCCCCAACGCTTGGACTGAATGGGAAAAGATCGATGTCGCGATCAACGATGACATGTTGATCGGCCTGCCCCGCATCGTTCAGTACAACGAGCGGATTTTCCTTGTGTGGTTCGAAAGGCAGGTCAACAACGCCCAGGACTCCAACTCGGCTTGGATGGTTACCATCAGGGCACTCTGCGCGTACCGCCGGTTCGACGGCACTTGGAGCGGGCCGCAGATCCTGTCGACCTGCAGTCACAACGCCATGGCATTCAGCCCAGATGAAACGACTACGGCGGACCCACTTTTCGCGTATGACTCCACCGATCCGGGCAAACAGCCACGCTGGTCAACCGCGGCGTTCCAGTTAACGGATTCTGACGGCAGTAACTACTTCTATGCCATGCTTTTCACCGATCAGCCGGGTGAAAGCCAGGCACCGTGGAATTCATACTTGGTCTGCCAAGTCGACGCGTGGATGAACGTATTGGCGAGCACGCCCGAACTAGCCCAGGCACAGAGTACTGCAGTGACGACCATGGTCGGTCAGGTGCAGGGCGCGATCCAGACATTCAATGGAAACACGCCGATAACGGGTGCCCTCAGTGCAAATCTGACCTACCAGCAGCGACTCCAAACCTTGGTCTCTCTGAGCACGACAGCTGATAAATCACACGCCGTGATGACTGATCTCCGGGAAGTCAATCTTCCTGAAAGTCAAACGTTATCGCTACCCCGGCCCCTGCCTGAAATGCAAGCGAAGACGGCAAATCGGGACGGTGCAGGCACTGCGCGTTACCAAGACAACACCATTTTCTTCACGCCACCGACGCTCACCAACGGAATAGCCAATAACGATGCGACGGCAATGATCAGTTTCACGCCGGGCATTAATGCGACGCTCGCCGGCGTGAGAGAGGTAGGGTTCAGGTTCGAGGACAGCGATATTGAAGGTTGGTACAAGATCTATTTGGACACATGGACTGCCGAACTTTATCTTTCCGTGAAGCCGGCTGCCGGATACTCGCTAGCCTCCCCGGGCAGTACGGTGGCCGGCGTTGCAAAACGAGAATTCCCGGTCCTGTACTGCAACGGCACTTATCTCGGCAAATACAATAATCATCCGCAGGTGTTCGGCCCGCAATTCATGTACGGGCGAACCATATCGAGTTCTGCAACAAGCCTGCACATATCACTTGTTCCAGACCTCGCCAACGGGGGGCTTATTCCGCCGGCAGAGGTTCGCAACAACGACGGCTCGCATTTCTACTATGACAAAAGCAGCATCTATTTCGGTGCAGCGGATGATTCGTATAAGCGATATGACTCGGCCGGTCTTTCCCCCAGTCGTTATATTCCGAGCGTTCCCCTCATTAAATCTGACCTGACGGTACTGCCGTTGGAAGCCGGTACCTACTCGGTATTGATTGCGACGTCGGCAGACGCAACGTGGCCTGGTGAAGAAAAGTTGCTAACTCTAAAAGAGTTGACTGGCCTCACCCAACTTTCGGCGAAAACGACCAATGTGAAATGCACGGAGACAAAAATCGTCACATCGAAACACCGTAATCCCAACTACTACTACACGGGAATCAAGCGTTTTGACGTGAACGGCACTCTCGTGCAGTCCACGTGGCGCCGGGCCTTCTGGTCGGTCGTGCGGGCATGGCCACTTGACGACCTGACGCTGCCTGTTATTGACGAGAACACATCATCTATCGGTACCGCGCAATTGCTCAATCCGATGGGGAGAAAGCAAGTGGACGGGCAGAAAAATGTGCTGCCCAATATCCGCCTGAATACGCTGTTCACCTCCACACTGATCAATGACGCCAACCTCGGGCTGAATACACTATATCGGTGGGATACCCAATTAACGCCGGAACCCAGTGTCGACAGTGCGAGCGGAGCCGATCAGCCGATGGATTTTCACGGCGCGAACAGCCTGTATTTCTGGGAATTGTTCTACCACACGCCCGCGCTGACCGCTTATACGTTGAAATGTCAGGCTCAGTACATCGAAGCTCTGAAGTGGCAAAGTCGAATTTTTGACCCGCGCTCGCAAGTGCCGGTTGATGGGCAGCAGAGTTCCGACGATCCCATGCCAAACTACTGGAAATTGCGGCCCATTGCCCCCGCGCCGACGCCGTCCGAAACCCCCTACGCGCTTACGCTTTCGACGCTCGCCGATCCTTACACAATCGGTTATCGCGACCCTGTGCATTTCCGGGCAAACGCCTATATGGAGTACATCGGTTTGCTCATATCGATAGGTGATACGTACTACCGAATGCTGACGCCGGACAGCCTGAGTCAGGCGCTGCAATATTACACGCGTGCCCATAATATTCTCGGCGAGCGGCCTTATCTGGCGCGAGCGGTCAAATGGTCTGGCTCCATCTCCCTCAGTCAATTTTCGAACAATCAGGGGGGTTCAGCAGCGTTGGTCGAGTTCGAGACCAACCAGGATCAGGCAGCGCAGTGGTCGCTTCACCCTTACGTGGGTGATGCAGCCCAACTCAGCCATTCGTTTGCCGATGCATTCAGTCCTCCCATCAATACTAAGCTGATGAATTTGTGGGACACGATCGATGCACGTCGCAATAACCTGCGCCACAACCTGGACATTAACGGCAACCCCATTCATCTGGCACCGTATGCGACGCCGCTCAATCCGGAAGCGCTGCTCTGGCGTCAGGCGAGCAACGGTACCCTTGCCGGAAGCGTGGGAGGCGTGCCGCGTATTATCCCGCCGTATCGATATAGCGTGATCTCGTCCTTGGCACAGAAGGCAGTGGGAACACTGATTGGATTCGGGCAGCAACTGCTAAGTCATCGAGGCTCGATCGACGCGCGGCAACAGGAAGTGATGCAGCAATCGCAACTGCTTGAGCTGTGGACGTTCACAAAAACAGCGAACCAGCAAGCGATCGACATTGCGCAAGGCTCGCTGAACTCTCTCTCCCTAAGCCTGGCGGCTGCGACTGACCGCCAGACGTACTACAAGGAGTTGATCGACACGGATCTATCTCTGCTCGAGCGATCGTCCATGGATCAGGTCCTGGCTGGACAGTCAAAAGGCCAGGCGGCGGACGCGCTGAGCAAGGCGGGCGCTGCGGCCGACATGGCACCCAACGTCTTTGGTCTTGCCAATGGAGGGATGAGCTATGGCGCTCTGCTATATGCCGCGGGGGCGGGCTTGTCTCTGTCGGCTCAGATTACCTTGAACCGCGCCAACCAAACATCGACAATGGGGGGCTACCAGCGACGCTCGGATGATTGGAAGTTCCAGCTCAAGCAAATCGAAAACGAAATCCAAAATCTGAACAACCAGATCGAAACGCAAAATATCCAGTTGGCCGCAGCTCAGAACTCAAAAAGCCTTTCTGAAACGCAACATAGGCATTCCCTCGAAATGTATACGTTCCTTAATAAGCGCTATACAAACGAGGTGCTGTACCAATGGCTTGCGGGTCAAATTGCCGCGCTCTATCACCAGGCATACGACGCGGCCGTGGGGCTTTGCCTTCTGGCGCAGACGTGCTGGCAGTATGAACTCGGCGACTTCAAGACCAGTTACATCACTGGTAACGAGTGGAATAGCCAGCACCAGGGGCAACTGGCTGGCGAGACGCTGCAACAGGCATTGTCACAAATGGAAAGCGCGTGGTATTCCAGCAGAAACGCGCGCCAGCTCGAGATCACGCGTACCATTTCGGTCAAGCATCTGCTCGGCACGCAGTGGACCAGCACTTACGTGGCGAACGGGGACTTCACCTTCAATTTCGACGAGTCCCTCTTCCATGACGACTATCCGAGCCATTACATGCGCCGGATCGCTGGTGTCTCGATCACACTTCCGGCGGCGGTTGGACCTCTGCAAAACGTTCGGGCCACACTACAGCAAACGAGTAGCACCTATGTTTGTTCACCCGACGCGACCGCGGTTGCCGCGTTGATCAAGAACCCGACGAATCCCGGAACGAATGCGAACATCATCACGAATAGCGGTGCCAGCCAGCAGGTCGTCCTGTCCAGCGGTGTGAGCGACACGGGACTCTTCGTGTTCCAGTTCGGCGACGAGCGTTACCTGCCGTTCGAAGGCACAGGCGCAGTTTCGAGTTGGCGACTCGTTTTTCAGAGCCCTTCGGATAGTGATCGGAACAGTCAGTCGCAGATCCTTGCCAGCCTTGACGACATCATCGTGACGTTGCAATACACTGCGTGCGACGGCGGCCCTGGTTTCGCCAGCGCTATCTCGACGTCGATGGCAAAAACGTAAACGTACGGCCTATACCGTGTAGACGCGGGCGTGCCGAAGGCCGAGGATCGCGGTTGTGATGGGCACCTCAAATCTGTGCCCACAAAGGGATTTATGGACACAACGGATCAAAGGTCTTCGGTACGGCGCAATCGCCGGCAGTCTGACGGGTTCAAGCTCGAGCTGATCAAGCAGGCGAACAGCCTGGGATGTCGGTGGCGCGGGTGGCGCGCGAAGCGGGCGTGAACGCCATTCGGGGCCACGAGGCGGCGCCGAGCCGGCCGATCGAACGAGGCTTGCCGGGCCCAGGCCTACACGCCCATGTGCTGGTGGCCAAGTTCTGCGATCATCAACCGCTGTATCGCCCGTCTGACAGTTATTTTATGAGTAGCCGGTGGGCAGCAGTCGCTCGACGTCGAGCCACGTGAAGGCGGAATATCCCGCGTCCCAGAGCCGCTCCCCGGCTGCGCTGTGTCGAAGTCGATCATCGCGATCGGTTCATCGGCGATGAACACGGTGTTGGTGGGAGAAAAATCGTTGTGGCATGCCACTTCGAAGCTGCTTTCCTTAATGAAAGGCATGGTCGTAGTAGCTTTGTGGAAGCGCTGGAGCAGCGCGGCGGCCATGCCAATTTGCGCGTCTGTGTACCAGCCTAGGAGGGATCTCGTTCGCGGGTACGGCAGCCTCCTCGGGCTGGACGTTTCGCGCCTGCATGCGGGTCAGCTCTCGGTGCACATGCTGGTATATCGCCAAGGCGTAGCGATAAATTCTTTCTGCCTTGCGGTGTCCCGCTAACCCACTTTCAAAGCGCGCCAGAAACTGATAGTGACGCATCATGCGACGATGCCGTAGACCGAATGAATGCCAAGCTTGGCGAAAGTGCCTGGCTCCCCCTCCCCCCTCCCCCCCAAATCCAGCTGGGGATGGTGGATAGTTTGGCCGTAGACAGTTCGCACGCTATCCCTCGTCGGCCATGGCACTGTCCAGCGGCGTAATCTGGCGTTGCCCGATGCTGGTGGTGACCGCGTCGGGTGTGCCTGAAATCAAAAGCATTCTGGAAACGAGCACAGATAGCGCCCAGGTCACGCAAGTAGGATGCTGTCATCCTTATTGCTTTTATAAATAGAGTCCTATGGGCAATTCGTGCGCGGGGACTCCCAAGATTACGGTGCGCGACAACCGCGGCCTGACTGTGCGCACGCTGCGCTATAACCGCAGCGCGGCCGGTGACGTGGCGACGCAGTACGTGGACGCGCAGGTCTATAACGATCTTGGGCAGCTCAAGGCCAGC
>NZ_QWFB01000014.1:0-16191 GCF_003576205.1 Achromobacter sp. K91
AAAGTAGGTCATCGTCAAGCTTTTATTCCGCAGAACCCCACAGGTAACCCCTGTGGGGTTTTGTCTTTGTGGCGACCGAATGTATTGCGCTCGGGATCTCTCGTGCGATACCACCAGCCGCAGTCCCAATGAAAAACCCCTCGCAGGAATATCCTGCGAGGGGTTTTGTTTTACTGCCGGCAATCTGGGCGCTGAACGGCCTACTGCTGCGTGTATTGCTGGCGGTCTATGCCGTGGCGCTGCAGCTTGTCATAGAAGGTCTTGCGCGGAATGCCCAGGGACTCCAGGGTGGCCTTGATGTCGCCTTGGTGCGCCTGGAGTGCCTCGCGGATGACCTGCGCTTCGAAGCGCTCCATCCGTTCCGGCAGGCTTGACGCGGCGTCCTGGGCCACGGCGGTTGGCGGGGCAGGGATATTCAGCACGCCAAGCACGACCCGCTCGGCGAAATGCGCAAGTTCACGCACGTTGCCGGGCCAGTCGTGCGTCATGAGGTGTTGTTTGATGGACGCCGGCATTTCCGGGATATCGCGCTGGAAGCGGCGCGATGCGTGGCCGAGGTAGTGGGCGAACAGCAGCGGAATGTCCTCGCGGCGTTCACGCAGCGGCGGAATCCGGATGGTGACCACATTGAGGCGGTAGAACAGGTCTTCGCGAAACTTGGCGCGTATGGCTGGACTGCCCAGGTCTTCCTTGGTGGCGGCGACCACGCGCAGGTCCAGATTGCGCACTTCGTTGCTGCCCAGAGGAGTGATCTGGCGAGATTCGAGCACGCGCAGCAGCTTGACCTGCACCGCCAGCGGCATGCTCTCGATCTCGTCCAGGAATAGCGTACCGCCGCTGGCATGCTCGATCCGGCCGATACGCTTCTTTTGGGCGCCGGTGAAGGCGCCGGGCTCGTGGCCGAAGAGCTCGCTTTCGATGACGCTTTCAGGCAGGGCGCCGCAGTTGATCGCGACCAGCGCGCGGTGCCTGCGGCGGCTCAGGCGATGCAAGGCGGTGGCAACGACTTCCTTGCCGGTTCCGGTCTCGCCTTCGACCAGTACATCCACGTCGGCATCCGCGATATGCCGCAGCGTTTGCTTGATGCGCTGCATGGCCGGCGTCGTGCCGATGAAAGGCACCTCGTCGGCCTGGACGGCGAATGCGGCTTCGCGCAGCCGGCGGTTTTCCAGCACGAGATGGCGCTTTTCCGCGGCGTGCATGATGGCGGTGATCAGCCTGTCGGCGGCATAGGGTTTGGCCAGGAAGTCATAGGCGCCGTCGCGCATACATTGCACGGCCGTGGCGATGTCGCCATGGCCGGTGATCAGAATGACGGGGATGTCGGGGTCTATGTCCCGCAAGCGCTGGAAGAGTTGCAGGCCGTCCATGTCGGGCATGCGTATATCGCTGACGACCACGCCGTCGAAATCGCGCGTTAGTGTGGGCAGGGCAGAGCGTGCGCTGGCATGCGCGTCCACGGCGATGCCGTGCAGCTTCAGCGTCTGCGTATTGGCGCGCAGCAGTTCGTCGTCGTCGTCGATGAAAACCGCACGCGGCAAAAACGGCTGGCGCTGGCTGTCGTCAATGGATGCCGGCGCGGCTGGCGGAAATTCAGGAGCGCGGTTCATGGTGTAGCTCGGTAGCGTGTTGCTGGCCAGACGCCTTGCGCAACGTCAGGATGAACATGGCTCCGCAGCCCGGGGCATGCGGAGCGGGAAAGACGGGATCGGCCGGGCCGGCGGCGATCAGGTCGCCACCGAATTCGGTGACGATGTCGCGGCAGATGACCAGCCCCAGTCCGAGTCCTTCGGCCTTGGTCGTATAGAAGGGAGTAAACAGGTGCGCCCGCGCCTCGGCCGACAGGCCGGGACCGTTGTCGCTGACGTAGACCTGCACGGTCGCGCCCAGGTCCTGCAGCGCCACGACGATGCGGCCGTCGGGCCGGCCTTCCAGCGCTTCCATCGCGTTTTGCAGCAGATTCACCAGCACCTGTTCCAGCCGTATGCGATTGGCCAGCACCCGGTAATTCTGACCCGCGGGCGGACGTTGCAGGACGATGCCCTGGCGCCGCGCGCGCGGCGCAACCAGCAACAGCGCGCCCTCCAGACAATCCTTCAGGTTCGCGGGACCGATGGACGTGTCGGCCTTGCGCGAAAAGGCGCGCAATTCTCCGGTGATGTGGCCGATCCGCTCCGTCAACGCGGCGATGGTACCCAGGTTTTCCTGCGCCGAGCCTTCATCTTGCCTGCGCAGGAACTCGGCGGCGTTGTCCGCATAGGCGCGTATGGCCGCGACAGGCTGGTTGATCTCGTGCGCCACGCCGGCTGCCACCTGTCCCAGCAGGGCGAGCTTGCTGGCCTGGACCAGTTCTTCTTGCATGGTGTGCAAACGGGCGGCGGTGCGTTGGCGCTCGTCCATCTCATCGACCAGTTGTTCGTTGACTTGCAGCAGCTGAGCCGTGCGTTCATCGACCAGCGAGGCCAGCTGTTCGTGGATGGCGGCCTGCTGCTCGGCACGCTCACGGTTGCGGTGGCGGCGAAAGAGAACGATGCCGACCAAGGCGGCTAGCGCGCACTGCGCAAGCAGCGCGCCCAGCTGGGCGTTTGCGGTAGCCTGGTTGATGGCCGTCTGCACGGGCGACAACAGATGCAGTGTCCAACCTGGGGACTCGACAATGGGTAACGTCGTGTGCACCAGCGGCGCGCCTGCGGGGATCTGTGGCAGGGTTACGTCGGCGCGCACCAGCTGGCCGTGGCTGATGGCTTGTAGCTGCGGCCGCAAGGGTAGCGGGAAAAAGGGCGCGTCGCCGAATTGCAGGCTGCTGCGCAAGGCCCGGGCCAAGTCTGGGGTGAGCGGAGCCAGCACATCGAAACGCCAGTCGGAGATACTGCCCAATAGCACTACGCCATGCTCGTCCGTGACGAAAATGGGCGAAACCGATTGGCGCCAGTCGGCCTCCAGGTCCCGGAAATCCACTTTCAGCACGACCACGCCCAGCATGGCGCCGTTGACGTCATCCACGCGTCGCGACAAGTACAGCCCGGCTTCGTGGCTGATCGTGCCCAAAGCGAAGTGTTCGGCCGAGCCATGGGCTACCGATCCCTGGAAATAGGGCCGAAACTGGTAGTCCACGCCGACAAACGTGGCGGGTTCACGCCAGTTGCTGGCAGCGATCGCAAGGCCCTTCTTGTCCAGCACATAGATGGCGGATGCGCCGACGCCGCGGCTCAACGTATCGAGCTTGTCGTCCAGGGATTCGATCTGCACGTGCGAGCCTCCCTGCAGCGCCGCGCGCACGTCGACATCGCGCGTCAGGACAAAGGGCAGCGCCCTGAATTTGTCCAGGTTGTTGCGCAGCAATGCCGCGTTGAGCTGGGCTGCCACACGTGCCTGCTCCCCGGCATTCTTCAGCGCGCCGTCGCGCGCCCAGAGCGTGGCGGCGTGCAGTACGCCATAGACGAACGCGACACCCAGCAGGATGGCGATGGCCTTCCAGGGCCAAGGCCAGACAGGCGTGTTCCGTGGGCGCCGCGGCTTTCTGGCCTGGTCCACGCCGGGTCGGGCATCGCGGGGAGAGGAGTGGGTCGACATGGGTTGTGCGGTTTTTCGCACATTCTATCTCTTTCTTGTGTGAAATTCCGCCAATAAAGGTCGGGGCAGTGCGCTGAGAGAAGAAAAATTCCTTTTTTGATCAAGGGCTTGGAGCGCAAGAGGAAGGTCTGCCGATGTTGGCACGCCTCTTGCATTAGTAAAGCCAAGCCCGGCGGCGTTGCCTGCGGGGTGAAATCGGCTTGCGGCGATACGCGCTTGCCAGAAAACAGATAACGCCCCAACGCCCGCGCTGAACCGCCCGGAGCAAGGGGCCTTGGTGGGGACAATCCCAATGATCGACGTGGATCAAGTCGCGCCCGCGCGCAAGCTCAAGTTCTATCAAATCCTCTATGTGCAGGTGATTTTCGCCATCGTGGTGGGCGTGCTGCTGGGCGCGTTCAAGCCCGAGCTCGGCCAGCAGATGCAACCGCTGGGCGACGCCTTCATCAAGCTGGTGAAGATGATCATCGCGCCGGTGATCTTCCTGACCGTGGCCACCGGCATCGCTGCGATGAGCGACCTGAAGAAGGTCGGCCGCGTGGCGGGCAAGGCCATGCTGTACTTCCTGGTGTTCTCCACGCTTGCGTTGATCGTAGGCATGATCGTCAGCCATATCGTCCAGCCGGGCGCCGGCATGCACATCGACCCCAAGACGCTGGACGAGAAGGCGGTCTCGGGCTACGTGGCCAAGGCGCATGACTCGACCATCACGGGCTTCCTGATGAACGTGATCCCGACCACGATCTTCAGTCCGTTCGTGGGCGGCGACATTCTCCAGGTGCTGTTCGTGGCGGTGTTGTTCGGCATTTCGCTGGCCATGGTGGGTGAACGCGGCCAGCCGATACTGAACTTCATGACTGCCCTGGCACAGCCCGTCTTCAAGCTGGTCGCCATCCTGATGAAGGCCGCGCCCATCGGCGCGTTTGGCGCGATGGCCTTCACCATCGGCAAGTACGGCATCAAGTCCGTCATCAACCTGGCGATGCTGGTGGGTACGTTTTACGCAACCTCGGTGCTGTTCGTGGTCGTGGTGCTGGGCCTGGTGGCGCGCTACAACGGCTTTTCGATCCTGAAGCTGGTGCGCTACATCCGCGAAGAGCTGCTGCTGGTGCTGGGCACCAGTTCGTCCGAAGCCGCGTTGCCCACGCTGATGCAGAAGATGGAACGCGCCGGCTGCTCGAAGTCGGTGGTCGGGTTGGTCGTGCCCACCGGCTACTCGTTCAACCTGGACGGCACCAACATCTACATGACGATGGCGGCGCTGTTCATCGCGCAGGCTTGCGATATTCCGCTGTCGCTGGGCGACCAGATCCTGCTGCTGCTGGTGGCGATGCTGAGCTCCAAGGGCGCGGCGGGCGTGACCGGGGCAGGCTTCATCACCCTGGCCGCAACCCTGTCGGTGGTGCCTTCCGTCCCGGTCGCCGGCATGGCGCTGATCCTGGGCGTGGACCGCTTCATGTCGGAATGCCGCGCGCTGACCAACCTGGTCGGCAACGCGACTGCCGCCGTGGTGGTGGCGCGCTGGGAAGGGGAGCTGGATAAGGAGCAGCTGCATGCCGCGCTCGAGGGCGAGCTTCAGCCCGCGCCCGTGCCTGCCGCGCCTCCGGTTCAGGAAGCGCCGAGGGCTGGCGGCGTACCCATGGGCCAGCCGCTGCAGCATGGCTGAAACAGCGTAGATCCGCGGCTGCCTGCAGGCGGCCGCAACTATTGATGCAGCTGTAAGCCCCGGCAAGAAGGACTGCCCGCCGGAAAAAAATCCCCCGGACCTCGACGGTCTCGGGGGATTTTTTTCGACCGGAGGCCGCGGTTTTCAGGGCACCTGTATCCCTGCCGCGCGCAACAGGTTTGCAGTTTCGAACAAGGGCAGGC
The DNA here is from genome assembly GCF_003576205.1 of Achromobacter sp. K91. Lineage (NCBI taxonomy): Bacteria > Pseudomonadati > Pseudomonadota > Betaproteobacteria > Burkholderiales > Alcaligenaceae > Achromobacter > Achromobacter sp. K91. Next base: position 5,443 of record NZ_QWFB01000014.1, read on the forward strand.
CCATCACGCCCGTATAGCTGCCGGCGATATGCGAAACGAACGTGCCCGCCAGGCCCTGGATGCCATAGGCGCCCGCCTTGCCGTAGGGCTCGCCGCTGTCGCAGTAGCGGCCGAGTTCCTCATCCGTCAGCGCGCGCATGCGGACCTCGGTGATGGACACGGCCTCCAGCAACTGGTTTCCAGTCCAGACGGCGACGGCGGTGTGTACTTCGTGGGCGGAGCCGGACAGCGCGCGCAGAATGCGCATGGCGTCGTCGCGGTCGGCCGGTTTGCCCAGTACTGCGCCCGCCAGGATAACCGTGGTGTCGGCGGCCAGCAGCGGCAGTTGCGGCAGGTCCTGGCTGAGCATCCAGTCGCGTCCGCGCAGGGCCTTGTCGCGCGCAGTGCGCTGGACATAGTCGGCGGCGCTTTCGCCGGGATGTTGGGGTTCGTCCTCGCCCGGCGGGGCGGGTACGAGCAGGACTTCGTGGGCCAGGCCGACCTGGGTCAGCAGCTCGCGCCGCCGGGGACTGGCGGAGGCAAGGTAGAGGCGCGCGGAGGTTGCGGTGTCGGTCATGCGTCAGCAGGATGGGCGCCGGCCCGGCCAGCGGTCAGGCGCGGTGGTAGGGATGATTGGTCATGATGGCCCAGGCCCGGTAGAGCTGTTCGGCCAGCACCACGCGCACCATGGGGTGCGGAAGCGTCAGCGAGGACAGGCGCAATTGGCCGGAACAGGATGCCTTCAGGTCGGCATCCAGCCCGTCCGGGCCGCCGACGAGAAAAGCAACATCCTGACCGCCGGCGCGCCATTGTTCCAGCTTCTGCGACAACGCCATGGTGGTGAGGTCGCGTCCGCGTTCGTCCAGCGCCAGGCGCAAGACGCTGGCGGGCAGGGCGGCTTCGATCCGCTTGGCTTCCGCCGCCATCATCTGGGCGGGCGTCTTGCCGGTGGTGCGGGGTTCAGGCTTGATTTCGCGCAGTTCCAGCGCGCAGTCGGCCGGCAGGCGCTTGGCGTAGTCGTCCCAGGCGGTTTGCACCCAGTCCGGCATGCGCGTGCCCACGGCCACGACGATCAGCTTCACGGCGCGCTCAGTACTCGGCGTCGTGCGCGCCGTCGTTGGCGACCGGCGCGGGGCGGGTGGACTCGGGCAGGAGTTTCACGCGCACCGGCTTGCCGCCCCAGATCTCTTCCAGGTTGTAGTACTGGCGGATGGCGGGCTGCATGATGTGCACGACCACGTCGCCCAGGTCGACCACGACCCATTCGCCCGTGTCTTCGCCTTCGATGGTGATGCCGGAGAGATCGAGCGCACGGCCGCGATCCGCCACGCTGGAAGCGAGGGCGCGGGTCTGGCGGTTGGAGGTGGCGCTTGCAATCACGACGCGATCGAACAGGCTGGTCAGATGCGTGGTGTTGTAGACCTTGATGTCTTGCGCCTTGACGTCTTCGAGGGCGTCGATGACGGCGCGTTGGAGTTTTTGTATATCCATAGTCAGTAAATATAACCCGCGGGCGGACAGCGGATGCTGGCCCCGTGGCGCTTTCAGCGCACCGCGGGTGTAGGTTTATCGGTAAAGATGGTGCGCCGCAATATACGCGGCCACCGGAGCGGCAAGCAGGCCTTCGGTGGATTCGCCTTGCGCCAGGCGCTGGCGGATCTGCGAGGCCGAAACCGGCATGGGAGCAAAAGGCAGTTCCTGCAGTTCGCGTCCCTGGCCGCGCAGGTGTTCGGCCAGCGCCGGCGGGGCGCTGAGCGCCGTGCCCGGGCGGGTGGCCACGGCCAGGTCCACCAGGCTGGCGATGTCCTGCCAGTCGCGCCAGGTACAGAAATTCGCCAACTGGTCGGTGCCCAGCAGCCAGACGTAGCGCGCGTCCTGGGGCAGGGCGCGCAGCGTGTCGATGGTGTAGGTCGCGCCGCCGCGGTCGATTTCGATGGGATTGACCACCAGGCCCGCATGGCCGGCGATGGCCAGTTGCAGCATGTCGCGGCGTTGTTCGGCCGTGGCGTGCAACGCTGCGCGTTGCCAGGGATTGGCCGCGGGGATGAGCTGCACCTCGGCCAGGCCCAACGTCTGCAAGGCGTTCTGCGCCAGGGCGATGTGCGCGACGTGGACGGGGTCGAAACTGCCGCCCAGCAGGCCGATGCGCTTCAAACCCAGTCCCGCGGTTTGAGGTAGGCGGCCAATTCGGCCTCGGGCGTGCCTGCCTCGGGCTGCCAGTCGTAGCGCCACTGCGCCAGCGGCGGCATGGACAGCAGGATCGACTCGGTACGTCCGCCGGACTGCAGGCCGAACAGCGTGCCGCGGTCGAAGACCAGGTTGAATTCCACATAGCGGCCGCGGCGGTAGGCCTGGAAATCGCGCTCGCGCTCGCCGTAGGCCTGGTCGCGGCGGCGTTCCACGATCGGCATGTAGGCCGGCAGGAAGGCGTCGCCCACCGATCGGGTCAGCGCGAACGAGGCGTCAAAGCCGGGAGCGTTCAGGTCGTCATAGAAGATGCCGCCCACGCCGCGCGTTTCATTGCGGTGTTTTAGGAAGAAGTACTCGTCGCACCAGCGCTTGTAGCGCGGGTAGTAGTCGGCGCCATGGCCGGCCAGGGCATCGCGGCAGGTGGCGTGGAAATGGCGGGCGTCTTCCTCGTAGGGATAGTAGGGCGTCAGGTCGATGCCGCCGCCGAACCAGAAGACGTCGGCCTCGTCGTGGCCGGGCCGGGCTGCCGCCAGGAACATGCGCACGTTCATGTGCGTGGTGGGCACGTAGGGATTGCGCGGGTGCAGCACCATGGACACGCCCATGGCTTCCCAGGACCGGCCGGCCAGTTCCGGGCGGTGCGCGCTGGCCGAGGGCGGCAGCTTGCTGCCCTGGACATGGCTGAACAGCACGCCGGCCCGTTCGAACAGCGAGCCGCCTTCCAGCAGGCGCGACAGCCCGCCGCCGCCCTCGGGGCGGACCCATTCGTCGGTACGGAAGGCCGCGCCCTCGGCGGCTTCCAGGGCGCCGACGATGCGGGCCTGCAAGCCGGTGAGGTAGTCCCGGACGGAAGAGACGGGCAAGGCGTTCATCGACGGTTCCGGCTAGGCGTTGGGCTTGGACTTCTGCTGCGAAGGCTTGAGCGCGCGCCAGCCGATGTCGCTGCGATACTGGCGGCCGTCGAAGTGGATGCCGTCGATCGCTTCGTAGACGCGGTCGCGGGCCATCTTGACGGAGTCGCCCAGCGCCGTGACGCACAGCACGCGGCCGCCGGTGGTCTTGACTTCGTCGCCGTCGAGCTTGGTGGCGGCGTGGAACACCATGCAGTCCTCGGCGTCGGCGGGCAGGCCGCGGATGACGTCGCCGGTGCGCGGCGTGTTGGGGTAGTTGTGCGCGGCCAGCACGGCGCCCAGGGCGGTGCGGCGGTCCCAGGGGATGTCGGCCTGGTCGAGCGTGCCGTCGACGGCATGCTCCAGGGCGTCCAGCAGGTCGCTCTTGACGCGCATCATGATGGGCTGGGTTTCAGGATCGCCCATGCGGCAGTTGAATTCCAGGGTCTTGATCTCGCGGTCGGGGTCGTCGCCCGGGGCGATCATCAGGCCGGCGTACAGGAAGCCCGTGTACGGGATGCCATCGCGCGTCATGCCCTGCACGGTCGGCAGGATGATTTCGCGCATGATGCGGTGGTGCAGTTCCGGGGTGACGATGGGCGCGGGCGAATACGCGCCCATGCCGCCGGTATTGGGACCCTGGTCGCCGTCCTGCAGGCGCTTGTGGTCCTGGCTGGTGGCCAGGGCCAGCACATTGCGGCCGTCGCACATGACGATGAAGCTGGCTTCTTCGCCCACCAGGCATTCCTCGATGACGACGCGCGCGCCGGCGGCGCCCATGGAGCCGTCGCCCAGCATGGCGTCCACGGCGGCATGCGCCTCTTCCAGCGTGGCGGCGACCACCACGCCCTTGCCGGCGGCCAGGCCATCGGCCTTGATCACGATGGGAGCGCCTTCCTGGTCGATGTAGGCGTGCGCCTTGGCCGGATCGGTGAAGGTTTCGTAGCGGGCGGTCGGGATGTTGTGCCGGACCATGAAGGCCTTGGCGTAGTCCTTCGAGCTTTCCAGCTGCGCTGCGGCCTTGGTGGGGCCGAAGATCTTCAGGCCGCGGGCGCGGAACACGTCGACGACGCCAGCGGCCAGGGGGGCTTCAGGGCCGACGACGGTCAGGGCGACGCCTTCGCGTTGCACGAAATCGGCCAATTCCTCGGCATTGGTGAACGGGACGTTCTCGATCTGTTCGGCGCGTTGCGTGCCGCCGTTGCCGGGAGCGACGTATACCTTGTGGACGCGCGGGGAGCGGGCCAGCCGCCAGGCGAGGGCGTGTTCTCGGCCGCCAGAGCCAATTACCAGGAGTTTCATGTTGCGAGGTTCTTTAGGTTGCCAGTCGAGCGCCGCAAGGCGCCAGCCCGTGGAGTAGGCCAGGATCCAGGCGGACCCGGATCCGGTGACAGCGTGGCGCCGGGCAGGCAAGGCCCGCCCGGCGCCGGGGTAATGGAGTTACTGCGCTTCGTCGAAAACGACGTTCGTATAGACTTCCTGCACGTCGTCCAGGCCTTCCAGGGCGTCGAGCAGTTTCTGCATCTTGATGGCGTCTTCCCCGGCGAGTTCGGTCTCGTTCAGGGCTTTCATGACGATGCCGTCCACTTCGGCCTTCAGGCCGGCGGCGTCGAAGGCGCCGCGCACGGCGGCGTAGTCAGCCGGGGCGCAGACCACTTCGATCACGCCTTCCTCGTCGGTCGTCACGTCTTCCGCGCCGGCTTCGAGGGCGGTTTCCATGACCTTGTCTTCCGAGGTTCCGGGGGCGAAGACGAATTGGCCGCAATGCTTGAACATGAAGGCGACCGAGCCTTCCTGGCCCAGGTTGCCGCCGTTCTTGGCGAAGGCGTGGCGCACTTCGGCGACGGTGCGGGTGCGGTTGTCTGTCATGCAGTCGACGATGACGGCTGCGCCGCCGATGCCATAGCCTTCGTAGCGGACTTCTTCGTAGGCCTCGCCGTCGGCGCCGCCCGCGCCGCGCTGGATGGCGCGCTGGATGTTGTCCTTGGGCATATTGGCGTCGGTGGCCTTGTCCCAGGCCATGCGCAGGCGCGGGTTGCTGTCCGGGTCAGGGCCGCCGGCACGCGCCGCCACGGTGATTTCACGAATGATCTTGGTCCAGAGCTTTCCGCGCTTGGCGTCTTGGCGCCCTTTGCGGTGCTGAATATTGGCCCATTTGCTGTGTCCGGCCATGGCTTCCCAGGGTAATTTGTCTGCAAAAATGGCATTTTACCGTGCCAGCGCCCGGCGCGCCCGGGGGCGGACCGCATGTGTCCATATTGCCACGCGCACAAGCGGCGCGGCAGGCTCTACACTTGGGCATCCATCTGATTCCCTGGTCCGGAGAGCTGCACATGCCCAACCCCATCGTCATCGCCAAGAATGCACAGACCGAATTGGCGCTGCTCCCCGCCCTGGCAAACCGCCACGGCTGCATCACGGGGGCCACGGGCACCGGCAAGACCGTCACCTTGCAGGTTTTGGCCGAATCCTTCTCCCGTATCGGCACGCCGGTGTTCATGGCCGACGTCAAGGGCGACCTGACCGGCATTTCCCAGGCCGGCGCCGCGACTCCCAAGCTGCTGGAACGCCTGAAGAACCTGGGCCTGAACGAACCGGCCTGGGCGGCCAGCCCCGTCACCCTGTGGGACGTGTTCGGCGAGCAGGGGTTGCCGGTGCGCGCCACGGTGTCGGACATGGGGCCGCTGCTGCTGTCCCGCATCCTGGAATTGAACGACACGCAGGAAGGCGTGCTGACGCTGGTCTTCAAGGTCGCCGACGACGAGGGCCAGTTGCTGCTGGACCTGAAGGATCTGCGCGCCATGCTGCAGAACGTCGCCGACCGCGCTTCGGAGCTGAAGACACGTTACGGGAATGTGTCTTCAGCCAGCATCGGCGCCATTCAGCGCGGCTTGCTGGCGCTGGAATCGCAGGGTGCGGAGAAATTCTTCGGCGAACCCATGCTCGACGTGGCCGACCTGATGCGCACGGATGCGCAGGGCCGCGGCATGGTCAACGTGCTGGCCGCGGACAAGCTGATGCAGGCGCCGCGCCTGTATGCAATTTTCCTGTTGTGGCTGCTGGCGGACCTGTACGAGAAGCTGCCCGAAGTCGGCGACATGGACCAGCCCAAGCTGGTGTTTTTCTTCGATGAGGCCCACCTGCTGTTCAACGATGCGCCCGCCGCTCTGCTGAACAAGATCGAGCAGGTGGTGCGCCTGGTCCGCTCCAAGGGCGTGGGCGTCTATTTCGTGACGCAGAACCCGCTGGACATCCCCGACACCGTACTGGGCCAATTGGGCAACCGCGTCCAGCACGCCTTGCGGGCATTCACGCCGCGCGACCAGAAGGCCGTGAAGACGGCGGCCCAGACGATGCGTCCCAATCCGGGGCTGGACATCGAGGCCGCCATCACCGAGCTGGGCGTGGGCGAGGCGCTGGTTTCCTTGCTGGATCCCAAGGGGCGGCCAATGCCGACCGAACGCGCCTACATCGTGCCGCCGGCCAGCCGGATCGGCCCGGCGACCGACGCGGAGCGGCAGGCGTTGCGCCAGGGCAGTCCGCTGGCGTCGAAGTATGAGAAATCCATAGACCGCGAGTCCGCCTATGAAGTGCTGGCCGGGCGTGCGGCCAAGCCGGCGGACCAGGCCGGCGCGGCCGGGAACGGTTCCGCGCAGCCCGCAGGCAAGGGCGCTGCCGAGGAATCGGGTGGCGGCCTCATGGACAGCCTGAACGAGGTTCTGTTCGGGTCGACGGGGCCGCGCGGCGGCAAGCGCGACGGCGTGGTGCAGACCATGGCCAAGAGCACGGTCCGGTCGATCGCGCGTGAACTGACCCGGGGCATTTTGGGCTCCTTGCTGGGCTCGAAAGGCCGGCGTTGAAATCCTGATCCTGCGTGCCTGCCAGCAGTGGCTGGCGCGTCCGATTCGGGGCCGTATCGAGTAACATTTCCGTGCAATGATATGGAGGCTGCGCGTGGCCGCTCAGACCCGCGGCGCGCATAGTGCATCCAAGGAAAACAAAGGAAGACGTGGTGGCAAAGAAACACAAGATTGCGGTGATTCCTGGAGACGGCATCGGCAAGGAAGTCGTGCCTGAGGGCTTGAAGGTGCTGGACGCGGTCGCGACGCGATTCGGCATCGATTTTCAGTGGGACCATTTCGACTGGAGCTGCGACTACTACGCCAAGCACGGCAAGATGATGCCGGACGATTGGCAGGCGCAGATCGGCCAGCACGAAGCGATTTTCTTCGGCTCCATCGGCTGGCCCGCCACGGTGCCTGACCACGAAGCGCTGTGGGGCTCGCTGTTCAAGTTCCGCCGCGAGTTCGACCAGTACATCAACCTGCGCCCGGTGCGCCTGATGCCTGGCGTGCCCTCTCCGCTGAAGGACCGCCAGCCCGGCGAGATCGATTTCTTCATCGTGCGCGAGAACACCGAAGGCGAATACTCCAACAGCGGCGGCCGCCTGTTCGCGGGCACCGAACGCGAAGTGGTCATCCAGGAAAGCGTCTTCACGCGCATCGGCGCCGACCGCGTCCTCAAGTTCGCCTTCGAACTGGCGCAGAAGCGCGGCAAGCACCTGACCGCCGCCACCAAGTCCAATGGCATTTCCATTTCGATGCCCTGGTGGGACGAGCGCGTGGCCGAGATGGGCGAGAAGTACCCGGACGTGCGCTGGGACAAGTACCACATCGACATCCTGTGCGCGCATTTCGTGCAGCATCCCGACTGGTTCGACGTGGTGGTGGCTTCCAATTTGTTCGGCGACATCCTGTCCGACCTGGGACCGGCCTGCACGGGCACCATCGGCATCGCGCCTTCGGCCAACCTGAACCCGGAACGCAAGTTCCCGTCCCTGTTCGAACCGGTGCATGGTTCGGCGCCGGACATCTACGGCAAGGGCATCGCCAACCCGATCGGCCAGATCTGGAGCGGCGCGCTGATGCTGGACTTCCTTGGCTATCCGGACGCTTCGGCTGCGGTGGTCAAGGCCATCGAAACCGTCCTGGCGGAAGGTCCGCGTACCCGGGACATGAAGGGCACTGCCTCCACCGCCGACGTCGGCAGCGCGATTGCCGCGCTGATCGCGGCGGGCTGAGGCAAGTCGCCGGCAAGGCCCCCAGGCCAGTCAATGGACGATTCCGTCTTTTCCTCCTCCGCTGCCCAGGTGGGCAGCGGACGGGCCGACCGTTTCGTGCGCAAGCTGTTTCGCGTGCTACGGTCGCGCACGCAGAGGCACAATCAACATTTATGGCCTTTCGTCCGGATCTGGCGGGGCAGGTCGGGCGCCATCAGCGGTTTTCGAGCTTTTGGCAGGTCGCAGCCGGTCACGCCGCTGGCCGAGGGATACGATTCCGCCGACAAGGAAGTTCATCTGATCCTGAGCGGCCCGTCGGTCACGCAGATTCCATATGATCGGCTGGATATCCGGGCGGCGATGGGCGTGAACGGCGCCATCATGCTGGCGCGCAAGTTCGACCTGCCGTTCAAGTATTACTGCATCATCGACCAGAACTTCGTCCGCGAGCGTATCGACCTGGTGCGCGAAATCGTGTCGCGCGACCTGACCCTGTACGTCTTGCCCGAGGTCTTGCGCTACATCATGCAGGGCTTGCCGCAGGAGTCGATCCGCTGCCGCATCTGCATCATCGAACTGATCTCCGAGCGCGCCTACCAGCGCATTTCCGCGCCGTCCGTGCTGCAGCGCATGGCGGCAGCCTCGCCCGACGTGCAGCTGCTGGACGCGAAACGGGGCATGGGGTTCAGCTTCAATGTGGAGCTGGGCGTATTCGACGCCGACACCGTGGCTTATGCGGCATTACAGGTGCTGGTATCCAGCGGCGCGCGCAAGGTCTACGCGCACGGGCTGGATCTGACGCTGCAGAACGGCTTGCGCTTCTATGATGAAGGGCAGACGCCCCAGTCCAGCAGGCTGGCGCGCAAGTTCGCGCAACTGATCGAGCCCTCATTCCGCTTCGCCGCCGCGCAATGGCGCGCTCGTGGCATCTCGGTGTTCAACCTGTCGCCCACCAGCGCCTTGCCGGCCGACGTCATCGAGCGCGCCGACTGGCAGGTCTTGCTGAAGGAATAGCGTTCTTGTGCCGCCAGGCCCCGGACGCAGATCGGTCCGGGGCCTGGCGCTGCGCCTCAGTGGGCGCCGGCCGCCGCTTCGGCCGCGCCGCCGCCGCCCGCCTTGGCCGACCGGGGACGAGCGAACCAGACCAGGCCGGTGAGTGCCAGGAAGATGATCGCGGAGGCGTAGAACACGTCTACCGCGGACATCGTGAAGGCTTGCGCATTGATCAGTCCGTCCACCATCGTCAGCGCTTGCTGATGCGTCACGCCCAGCCCGTTCTGCAGCGTCGCCATGGTCTGGTCGAACGCCTGCTGGCCGGGCTTGGCGACTTCGGTGAGCTGCGCGTGATGCATGGTCGCGCGGTTTTCCCACAGGGTGGTGGCGATGGACGTGCCGAACGCGCCCGCGGTCAGGCGCAGGAAGTTCGACAGACCCGAGGCCGCGGGAATGCGCCACGGCTCGATGCTGGACAGCGTGATCGACGTAAGCGGCACGAAGAACGTCGCCATGGCCGCGCCCTGGATGATGGTCGGCACCATCAGCGTGCGGACATCGGTCTGGGTGTTGAAGCCGGAACGCATGAAGCACACCAGCGCGAAGATCAGGAACGCCACCGTCGCGATCTGCCGCGGATCGCGCGTGGCCAGCATCTTGCCGACGATGGGCGTCAGCAGGATCGCCAGGAGGCCCACCGGCGCGGTCACCAGCCCCGCGTAGGTCGCGGTGTAGCCCATGTTGCTTTGCAGCCATAGCGGCAGCAGCACCACGTTGCCGAAGAAGACGCCGTAGGCCACCGCCAGCGTCAGCGCGCCGACCGTGAAATTGCGGATCTTGAACAGGCGCAGATCCACCACGGGGTGGGCGTCGGTCAGCTCCCAGATCAGGAAGAAGACGAAGGCGACGAACGCGGTGGCGGCCAGCGCGATGATGGTGCCGCTGGCGAACCAGTCCAGCTCCTTGCCCTTGTCCAGCATGATCTGGAGCGCGCCTACCCATACCACCAGCAGCGCCAGCCCGACCTTGTCGATCGGCAGCTTGCGCGTGACCGATTCGCGGTCGCCATAGATGCGCCAGCTGATCCAGGCGGCCAGCAGGCCCACCGGCACGTTGATGTAGAAGATCCACGGCCAGGTGTAGTTGTCGGAGATCCAGCCGCCCAGCAAGGGCCCGGCGACGGGCGCCACCAGCGTGGTCATGGACCAGACCGCCAGCGCCATGCCCGCCTTGGACTTGGGGAAACTCGCCAGCATCAGCGCTTGCGACAGCGGAATCATGGGCCCGGCGACCGCGCCTTGCAGCACGCGGAACGCGATCAGCGCTTCCAGCGAGGGCGCAAAGCCGCACAGCCATGACGCCAGCACGAACAGCAGGGTGGAGATCAGGAACAGCCGCACCTGTCCAAAGCGCTGCGTGAGCCAGCCCGTGAGCGGCACTGTGATCGCGTTGGCCACGGCGAACGACGTGATGACCCAGGTGCCCTGGCTGGTGCTGACGCCCAGATCGCCGGAGATGGTCGGGATGGACACGTTCGCGATGGACGTGTCCAGCACGTTCATGAACACCGCCGTGGACAGCGCGATGGACCCGATGATGCGGGTCGCGCCTTCCAGCGGCTGTCTCTTATACACATCT
>NZ_QWFB01000015.1:0-13590 GCF_003576205.1 Achromobacter sp. K91
GACGGGGGCGGCCGGGGCGGCGGGTCCCGCCGATGGATTGCGGTGCGCGGCCGCCTGTTCGTGCATCAGGCGGTAGTACAGGCCGTTTTGCCGCATCAGTTCTGCGTGCGGTCCTTCCTCCGCGACCCGGCCCTGGTCCAGCACCAGGCAGCGGTCGGCGCCGATGACGCTGGCCAGGCGGTGGGCCAGGATCAAGGTCGTGCGGCCGGCCATCAGGCGGTCCAGCGCCTGCTGGATCAGCGCTTCGTTTTCCGTATCCACCGACGACAGCGCCTCATCCAGGATCAGGATGGGCGCGTCGCGCAACAGCGCGCGGGCGATCGCCACGCGCTGGCGCTGGCCGCCGGACAGCTGCAGGCCGCGCTCGCCGATGCGGGTGGCGTAGCCCTCGGGCAGCGCCATGATGAAGTCGTCGATATTGGCGGCGCGGGCGGCGGCGCGCACCTGTTCGTGGGTGGCGTCGGGGCGGCCCAGCCGCAGGTTGTCGTCGATGGTGCCATGGAACAGCGTGATGTCCTGGCTTACCAGCGCGATGTGCGACAGCAGCGCCTGCGTATCCAGTTCGTTCACGTCATGGCCGCCGATGCGGATGCTGCCGGATTGGGGCAGGCATTCGCGCAGCAGCAGGCGCACGATGGTCGACTTGCCGGCGCCGCTGGGGCCGACCACGCCAACGCGTTCGCCCGCGGCGATCCGGAAGCTCAAGCCCTGGTGGGCGCGGCGCTCGGGGGTGTAGGAAAACGCCACGTTGTCGAATTCGATGGTGGGCGCGAGCCGGCCCGGGGTCTTGCCGCCGGCGGCGGGGGCGGGTGTCAGCGGCTGCGCATCCGTCAGCGCATGGATGCTGGCGGCGGCCGACTGGCCCAGCATGCCCCGGTGCAGTACCGAGCGCAGGTCGCGCAGCGGGCGGAAGATCTCGGTGCCGGCCATCAGCACGATCAGCAGGGCTTCCACGCTCATGTCGCCGTGGGCCACGCGCCAGGCGCCCAGCGTCAGCGCCAGCGCCGCGCCCAGGGCCACGCCCAGGTCGCTGATGCCGCGCGTCAAGAGGCTGACGGAAAGCACCCAGAAGGTGTTGTCGGACAGGCTGCGGGCGCGGGCGGCCAGCCGCTGGCCCCAGGCCTTGCCCTGGCCATAGGACTTCAGCGTGGGCAGGCCCTGCACGGCGTCCAGGAAGTCCTCGCCGAAATCGTTCAGGGACTTGCTGCGGGCCAGGCTGGCGCGGCGGTCCAGCATGTGCACGGCCATGGGGCCGAACAGCGCGAACAGCGCCGCCGCCAGGAACACCAGCGCGGTGGGCACGTCCCAGAACGCGATCACGGCGAAGATGGCGAAGGGCGCTGCGGCGGCGATCGCGACTTGCGGCAGGTACTGGCCGAAGAAGGCTTGCAACTGCTCGACTCCGTCGACCACCGTCAGCATCACGCCGCCCGTGCGCTGGTTGGCGAACCAGGCCGGGCCCAGGCTCACGATGCGGTCATAAAGCCGGGCGCGCAGCGCATGCTGCACGGTGGCGGCGCAGCGGTTGGCCTGCACGGTGCGCCAATGGTCCAGGAAGGCGCGCAGCAGCACCATGGCGGCGGCCCACAGCGCCGGCGCGAGCCAGTCCTGCGACGGTGCGCCATCGAATACGCGGGCCAGCAACTGGCCCAGGAACACGTAACGGGCGATGCCGGCGGCCAGGGCCAGCAGGCCCAGGAAAATGCCGCCCGCCATGCTGGCGCGCAAGCCCGCCGTCAACTGCCAAAGGCGCGAATCGAAATACATAGCAAACTCCTTTCAGTGCTTGCATGGTCCCCGATCCCGCGACCCGGCGATAGCGATAGTTTTTCAATCTAGGGTTGAGCTAGACTTGACCCATGGCCGATCTTCCCAACCACACGCCGCCCCTGGCGGCCCTGCGCGCCTTCGAGGCCGTAGCCCGCCTGGGCAGCCTGAGCCGCGCCGCCGCCGAACTTCACGTGACCAAGAGCGCCGTCAGCCATCAACTGCGGGCGCTGGAGGCGGATCTGGGGGTGGCGCTGCTGCGCCGCGGAGGCACGGTGCGCCGCGCAGAAACCACCGCGGCGGGCGCGGACCTGTTGGCATCCGTGCAACAGGCCTTGACCCTGCTGGAGACCGCCTGCCGCAACGTGCGGGCCTCCGCCCGGGGCAAACGGCGCAATACCCTGAACGTTTCCGCCAACCCGTCGCTGGCCGCCATGTGGCTGGCCCCGCGCATCGGACGCTTCATCGAGCTGCATCCCGGCATCGACATCCAGGTGTACCTGCACGCCAGCCAGGACCCGGCCTGGAAAAGCCAGGACATCGACCTGGCGTTCCTGCACGTGCGCGCCATGGGGCCGCATATCGCCGAGCCCGGCGACATCCCGTTGATGACCGAAACCGTGGTGCCCGTGTGCAGTCCGTCGCTGGTCGATCCGGCCGAGCGCGGCGATCCTGGCGTGTTCCTGCGCCATCGCTGGCTGGAGGAAAAGCACGTCGACAGCCCGGAGACCGACTGGCGCACCTGGAGTCCGCGGCTGGGCCTGGTCGAATCCGACTGGCAGGAACCCATGGTGCTGAGCGGCCTGAGCACGGTCGCCGCAGCCGCGGCTGCCGGGGTCGGCATCGCGCTGGGCCGCGCGCCGCTGATTGACGAGGAACTGGCCAGCGGCCGGCTGGTGCCCCTGGTGCCGCACCTGCGCATGCCGGGCTCCTGGGGCTACGTGATGCGGATCCAGGCCAACCGGCCGATGGACGCCGCCTTGCCGACGCTGGTGGAGTTCCTGGCGGAAGAGGGGCGCAGCACCGGCGCCTGGCAGAACCTGGCGGACGCGGGGCGCTGAGACCGCGCCGGGGCGTCAGTCCGCGCCGCTGCGGCCTCGCGGCGGCTTGCTGATGGTGACCGCCGAGGTGACGATCAGCTCCATCAGGATGTTGCGGGCCAGGTTCTCGGCATAGTCGTTGCGCGCCTCCGCCGTGGCGATGGCGCGCTCCACCGATCCCTCCACGATGGCGTTGATTTGCTGGATATGCAGCTCGCAGATCTGCACCAGGTCCGGGTGGCGCTTCTGGTGGAAGTACAGGAAGCGCCGCGCCAGCGTCTGCAGCATGGCGTGGAACTCTGCCGCGTAGCTGTTGCGCGAGGCGGCGCCGATCTGGCTGGTCAGGGTGAAATGCAGGCGCATGTACATGCGCATGTCGTTGACGGCCTTCAGGTCTTCGAGTTCACGGGCCAGTTGCGTCAATTCGGCGCGTTCGCCGTCGTCGGCCCACTGCGCGGCCTGGGCCACGATCAGCCGTTCGATCTCGCGGCGCGCCTGGATGATCTTCAACTGGCCCTGGTAGTCGATCTCGGAGATGAAGATGCCCTGGCGCGGGGCGATTTCCACCAGGCGTTGGAACGCCAGCTTCTGCAGGGCGTCGCGCACCGGCGAGCGGCCGATGCCGACGCGTTCGCTCAGGGTGGTTTCCGACCACTGGCTGCCAGGCGGCAGTTCGCCGGTGACGATCATTTCCTCCAGGGCGCAATAGGCCTTTTCGGTCTGGCTGACAGCGGTACGGCCAAAGAGGGGGAAAGCTTGGGTCATGGAGTCGGAAGCGCGCGTTGTTGGAGTTCGCGTTTTAACACTTTGCCGGTGCTGTTCTTGGGCAGCTCCTCCAGAAAGACGTAGCGCTTGGGGCGCTTGAAGCGCGCGATGGATTCCAGGCAGAGTCGGTCCAGATCCTGCTCGGAGGCCCGGGCGCCGGGCTTGAGCACCACGAAGGCCAGCACCGACTCGCCCCATTCGGGGTCGGGGCTGCCGACCACCGAGACCTCCTGCACGGCATCGTGGCGCATCAGCGCCTCTTCCACTTCGCGCGGATAGATGTTGGTGCCGCCGCTGATGATGACGTCCTTGGAGCGGTCCTTCAGGTGCAGCAGGCCGCGTTCGTCCAGGATGCCGATATCGCCCGTATGGAGCCAGCCGCCAGCCAGCGTGTCGGCGGTGGCGCGCGGATTGTTCCAGTAGCCCTGCATTACGGTCGGCCCGCTGACGACGACTTCGCCCAATTCGCCAGGGGCTGCCGGCCGGCCGGAGGCCTCGCGGATTTCGACGTCCATGGCCGACTGGATGTACCCCACCGAGCCCAGCAGCGCGTCATCGTTGCGGGCCACGGCGTCGGCGATCTGGACGGCGGACAAGGCCGATATCGACATGGGGCTTTCACCCTGTCCGTAGATCTGCGCCACGCGCGCGCCGTAGCAGGCCACCGCGTCCTTGATGTCTTCGATGTAGAACGGCGCGCCGCCCACGATCAGCGTGCGCAGGCCGGGCGGCGGGCCGCCTGCCTGACGGGCGTGGCGCACCATGCGCTGCACGATGGTGGGGGAGGCGAACAGGCTGACGTTGCGGTAGTGCGTCAGCAGCCCGGACAGTTCTTCTTCGTCCAGGCCGCCGCTGTCGGGCACGATCTGCAAGGCGCCGTGCAGCCAGTACGGAATGCTGTAGAGGCCGCCGCCGTGCGACAGCGGCGCCACGTGGACCATGGCGTCGCCGGGCTGTACCGGCTGCACGTCGGCATAGAAGTTCAGGCACATGCCGACCAGGTTGGCATGGCTGAGCATGACGCCCTTGGGCTTGCCGGTAGTGCCGCTGGTATAGAACAGCCAGGCCAGGTCCTGGGGCGGACGCGTTTCCAGGGGCAAGGGCTGGCCCAGGGCGCCGGCCGCGTATTCGGCCGACTCCACGTCCACCACGCGCGTCGCTGGCAAGCTGCGGGCGACGGGCGCCAGCGCCTGCAGCAATTCGCCTTGCGACAGGCACAGGCGCGCATCGCTGTCGCGCAGGATGTATTCGAGTTCGTTGGGATGCAGTTTGGCGTTGACCGGCACGGCGCAGAGGCCGGCGTGCCAGATGGCCAGCATCGATTCGATGTAGCTGGGGTGGTTGCGCAGCGCCAGCATGACGCGCTGGCCGGGCAAAAGGCCCAGCGGGCCGCGCAGCCAGCCGGCCAGCGCCTGCACCCGGGCCTGAAGCTGGGCGTAGCTGAGGGGATCGCGGGTGCCGGCGGCCAGCGCGGGCTGATCGGCGTAAATAGTGGCGCTGCGGTGAAAGAGAGAGCTGAGATGCATGGCGGTCTCTGGGTTGATGGGGGGCGCGGATCAGCGGCCAAGCAGGGTGATGCAGGTCACCGCCTCTTCCACGCCGTTGAAGCCGCCGCCGTTCTCGGCGATGGCGAAGCGCGCGCCTTCGACCTGGCGAGCGCCGGCTTCGCCGCGCAGCTGGATCACCATTTCGTGGACTTGCGCCAGCCCGGTCGCGCCGATGGGGTGGCCGCGCGACAACAGGCCGCCGGACACGTTGATGGGGATGCGGCCGCCCAGGCTGGTGGCGCCGGACTCGGCCATCGGTCCGCCTTCGCCGAAGGCGCAGAAGCCCAGCGCCTCGGTCTGCTGGATCTCGGCGAAGGCGGTGGCGTCGTGCACTTCCGCCAGCGACATGTCCTGCGGGCCGACGCCGGCGCGCTCGTAGGCCTCGAGCGCGGCCAGATGGCACAGGTGCCGGTCGTAGCGGTCGGCCGGGCGGTCGGTGGCGGTTCGCAGCACGCTGGCGTACAAGCGCACGGCGCGGGCGCGTTGCAGGCGCTTCAAGCCCTGGGCGTTGCAGACGATGGCGGCGGCCGCGCCGTCGCTGATGGGGGCGCACATGGGCAGGGTCAGCGGCCAGGACACGGGCCGGGCGGCCAGGGCCTCGTCTATCGTCATGGGGTACTGGAACTGGGCCAGCGGATTGCGGGTGGAATGCATGTGGTTCTTGGCGGCCACGGCGGCAAGCTGGCGCTGGGTGGTGCCGAAGGTCTTCATGTGCAGCCGCGCCAGGCTGGCGTAGATGTCCATGAACACGCTGCGTTTGCCCGGCTCTTCGAAGCCGGGCGGGGGCGTCACGTCGGGCGCCAGTGCCATCAGGCGCGCCATCTGCGCCGGCGCGTCGTGCACGTCCCAGGCGCCGTCGAACACGGCGAAGCTCTTGGCCTTGTCCTCGGAAAACAGCTTGTCCACGCCCACGGCCAGGCAGATGTCGCCCGCGCCCGAGGCTACGTACAAGTGGGCGGCGTTCAGCGCGGTGCTGGAGCTGGCGCAGGCATTCTCCACGTTGACGACGGGGATGCCGGCGATGCCCATGGCCTTCAGCGCAACCTGGCCGGCCACCATGTATTGGCCTTCGATGGAACCCTGGCCAGCGGTGGCGAAATAGGCCGCCTGCAGGTCGGCGGCGTCGCAACCCGCGTCGGCCAGCGCCTGCGTGACCGCGTCGCGCACCAGGTCCTTGACGCTTTTGGCCGGCTGCTTGTCGAAGCGGGTGATGCCCACGCCCGCGATGTAGGTGGTGTCGTTGCTCATGCTTGGATGCCCGTGGTGAGGATGGATTCGATGATGTGGCGGTCAGCCTGGACTTCCGCGGCCGATCCGCTCCAGGCGATTTCGCCGTGGTCCAGCACGTACTGGCGGTGCGCCAGGCGGGCAGGCACCTTCAGGTTCTGCTCGACCAGCACGATGCCGGTGCCCTGACGGTGGACTTCGGCGAAGACCTCGATCAGTTCGTTGACGATGCGCGGCGCCAGCCCCTCGGTCGGCTCGTCCAGCAGCAGGACGCGCGGATTGCCCAGCAGGGCGCGCGCGATCGACAGCATCTGCTGTTCGCCGCCGGATAGCTGGTCGCCATGGAAGCCTATGCGTTCGCCCAGCCGCGGAAAGACCTGCAGCACCCGGTCCTGCGTCCAGTAGCCGGGCTGGTGCGCCAGTGCGCCCATGCGCAGGTTTTCGCGCACCGTCAGGTTGGGGAAGATGCGGCGCGTGTCAGGCACCAGCGCGATGCCGTCGCGGCTGATCTGTTCGACGGCGCGGCGCGTGGCGTCCTGGCCGGCGATCAGGCGGTTGCCGGCGGACAGCGGCAGCAGCCCGATCAGCGTCTTGAGCACGGTGGACTTGCCAGCGCCGTTGCGCCCGACGATGGCGACGATCTCGTCCTGGGCCGCGCGCAAGCCTATGTTCTTGAGCGCCAGCGCCTGGCCGTAGTGCACGCTGGCATGTTGCAGTTCGATCATGCCGCCACCTCCTCGCCCAGATAGACGGCGCGCACGGTGGCGTCGTCGCGGATGGCGGCCGGCGGTCCCTCGGCCACCTTGCGGCCGTTGGACAGCACCACGATGTGTTCGGACAGCGTCATGATCACGTCCATGTTGTGTTCGATCAGCAGCACCGTGCGGCCGGCGGCGGCGTGGCGGATCAGGCGGGTGGCGGCGGCTATCTCATGGTGGCCGACGCCGGCCAGCGGTTCGTCCAGCAGCAGGATGCGCGGGTCCGGCAGGAGCGTCAGGCCCAGCTCCAGCGCGCGCTGCAAGCCGTAAGACAAGGTACCCGCCACGGTGTCGCGCCATGCCGTCAGGTCGGTCAGTTCCAGCATGGCGTCGATGGTGGACGCCAGGCGGCGGTCGTAGCGCGGCGCCAGCCAGAACGGCAGCAGATGCGAGTGGCTGATCTGCGCGGCGATGCGCAGGTTCTCCAGCACCGTCATTTCAGGAAAGATCTTGGTGATCTGGAAGCTGCGGCCGATGCCATGCCTGGCGCGCTCATGGGCCCGCAGGCGCGAGATGTCCGCGCCGTGGCACAGGATGCGCCCGCCATGTCCGGGCAGGTTGCCGGACAGCACGTTGAGCAGGGTGGTCTTGCCCGCGCCATTGGGGCCGATCAGGCCGTAGACGCGGCCGGTTTCGAAGGTGTAGCTGAAGTCCTCGATGGCGCGCAGCGCGCCGAAGGTGACGCTGACCTGTGCGCATTGCAGTGCGATATCGCTCATGACGGGCTCCCTTCGCGCGGCGCCAGCGGCACGGCGGGCGCGGGTGGACTGGCGGGGGCGGGCGCCGCGGGGCGCTTGCGGCTCCAGCGGGCCTGCAGCGCGCCCAGCACTCCTTGCGGGAAGTACAGCGTGGCCAGGATGAAGACCAGGCCCAGGATGCCGTACCAATAGGGCGTCCAGCCGCTGAGCCATTCCTTCAGCGCCTCGAACAGCAGCACGCCGGCCACCGGCCCCCACAGGGTGCCGGCGCCGCCCAGCAGGGTCATGATGATGACGTCGCCGGAAGTGGTCCAGTGCAGCATCTGCGGGTTCATGTACATCAGCACCGCGGCCAGCAGTCCGCCCGCCAGGCCGCCGACGGCGCCGGACACGAGGAAGGTGATCTGCTTCAGGCGCTGCACGTTGTAGCCCAGCTGGGCGGCGCGGATCTCGTTCTGGCGCACGCCCGCGACCGCGCGGCCGAAGGGCGAAGCGCGCAGCATCGCCATCAAGGCCATCACCAGGGCGAACACGGCGGCGACATACCAATAGAAGTTCACGGTATCGAAGAAGTCTATCCCCGCGAGTTCCGGCCGGCCGATGCCGGGCAGGCCGTCGGCGCCGCCGGTCCATTCGCGCAACTTGCTGTCGGCCAGGATGTACATGAGCTGCGACAGCGCCAGCGTGACCAGGGCGAAGAAGATCCCCGAGACCCGCAGCGCGAACACGCTGAAGATCCAGGCGCAGGCCGCGCCCGCCACGACGGCCAGCGCCAGCCCGGCCTCGAACGGCAGGCCGTAGCGCTGGGTGGCCAGCGCCAGCGCGTAGCCGCCGGTGCCCAGGAAGGCCGCGTGGCCGAAGGACACCATGCCCAGCAGGCCGAACACCAGGTCGAAACCCACGGCGAAGATGGACCACACCATGATCAGGATGGTCAGGTTCAGGAGAAAGTCGTTTTGCGTGCAGAAGGGCACCGCGATCACCGCGGCGGCCACGCCTGCCGCGATGGCGGCATCTTGGCGGGAAGTCGTCATGCCAGCCTCGCTTGGCGGGAGAACAGTCCTTGCGGACGGGTGAGCAGGGTGGCGATCAGCATGGCGAACGTCAGGATGTCGACCCAGCTCGGCATGAAGGTGTAGCCCACCGCACGCACCATGCCGATCAACAGCGACGCCGCGACCACGCCGCGGATATTGCCCAGCCCGCCCAGGATCACCACGATGAAGCAGTCGATGATGGTGTTGGTGGCCATGCCCAGCTCTATCGGGAACAACGGCGCGGAGATGGCGCCGGCCAGCCCGGCCAGCGCCGCGCCCACGCCAAACACCGCGCTGCGGATGGTGGCGGCCGGCAGGCCCAGGATGCGCACCATTTCGCCGTCGCTGCTGGCCGCGCGCACCAGCATGCCGAAGGTGCTTTTTTCCAGCACGAAGAACAGCGCGGCCGACACCAGCAGGCCGAAGACGATGACGAACAGGCGGTAGACGGGGATGGTGCTGCCGGCCAGTTCGACCGTGCCCGCCAGCAGCGCCGGCATCGGCGTTTCCTGGTAGCCCAGGCCCCAGACGAACTTCACGGCCTCGCTGATGACGAGGATGAAGCCGAAGGTCAGGATCAGTTGATAGAAGTGCGGGCGGTTGTACAGCGGTCGCAGGGCCAGCCGTTCCATCGCCACGCCGACGAGGCCGACGCCCACCGTTGCCACGACCAGCCCGGCGATGAAGGAACCGGTGCGCAGCTGGATGTCGAAGGCCAGGTAGGCGCCCAGCATGTACAGCGCGCCATGGGCGAAGTTGATAACGCCCAGCATGCCGAAGATAAGCGTAAGGCCGGACGCCAGCAGGAACAGCAGCATTCCCAGGCTCAGGCCGATGATCACGGTGGACATGGCAAAAATCCGTCAGGCGGCGCGCAGGGGCGCGCCGGGGGGAAAACCGGTCCACGAGGACCGGCGGGTGCGTCACTCGGCGGCTTCAGCCCGCGCAGGGTTCGAAAACCTGATCCGGCGGGAACACCTTGACGATGTCCATGACGTAGGCGGGCTGCGGCGGCTTGCCCGTGTCCACCACGCCCCACAGGCCGTTCTGCATGGCCTGGTGGTCGCAGGCGCGCATGGTTTTCTTGCCTTCCACGGAGTTGGTGCGCTCGCTGGCGGCAAACGCCTCGACCCACTTTTCCTTGTCCCAGGTGCCGGTCTTGTCGACCACGTCCAGCCACCAGCTCATGCCGTCGTAGGCTTCGCCAGCGGCGGCCGAGGGGAACTCGTTGTATTTCTTGCGGAAAGCCTCGACGAATGCCTTGTTGGCGTCGTTCTCGACGGTGAAGTGATATCTCACGCCCGACTGCACGCCGACCGCGGTGGGGCCGACGCCGGCCGCCATGGTCTCGTCGGCGATCACCGGGCCGAAGATCTTGCGCGTCTTGCCCAGTTCGATCTGGCCGGCCTGCTTGACCATGGTGACGGCGTCCGAGCCCGTCATGAACAGCGCCACGCCGTCGGCGTTGGAGCGCGCGATCTTGTCGGCGATGGAGGAATAGTCGCGATTGCCCAGCGGCGGGAAATCGGCGCCCACGATCTCGATGCCGGCCTTCTCGGCTTCGCGCCGGTACCAGTCCCAGCTGTCGCGCGTGGCCTGGTAGTCGGCCGTCACGCCGTAGATGCGCTTGAGCTTCTGCTCCTTGGAGTAGGCCAGCGCCATGCGCTGCTCCATGCCCAGCGTGTTGGAGGTGCGGAAGGTATAGCGCGAGCCGCCCGGCACCGTGATCTTGTCGTCGGCCGACATGGTGACCAGATGGGGAATCTTGCGCTGCTTGGCGATGTTCATGATGGCCAGCGTGCTGGCCGAGCTGACCGCGCCGAAGATCATCTGCGATCCATCGGAGATCAGGCGGGTGGTTTTCTGCACCGCGGGCTGCGGCTTGGTTTCATCGTCTTCCCAGGTGACCTGGATGGGCTTGCCCAGCACCTTGCCGCCGCGCTGCTCGATGGCGATGGTGACGCCCTTGCGCATGTCTTCGCCAAAGATGCCGTAGGTCCCCGACAGCGAGACCACGCCGCCGATCTTGAACGTGTCGGGATCGGCGGCGCGCGCCCCTGTCGCATACAGGGCGCACAGCGCCAGCGCGCCGCAGGCGGCGTGACTCCATGTCTTCATTTTCTGTCTCCGCGTATTTTTCGTTATGGCTCGTAATGTTTTACGTAGCGCGGTTGAGATACTACGTTTTGGATTGTGATGTGAAAAATTGGGGAATACCCGAGCGCCGAGACAAAAAAAAACCGCCCCGAGGCGGCAAGCGCCTGGGGCGGTTCGGGGTGGGGACCGGCTTGCGGTTAGCGCTGGCGCGCTTCGGTCTGTTTCAGCGCCGACTGCACCATGCTTTCGACCAGCGGGATGACCTGGCCCGCCAGGTCGGGGCGATAGGCGTAGGGATGCGTTTCGTCCATGTAGGTGGACTGGCACATTTCCAGCTGGATGGCGTGGACGTTGTCGGCGGGCTTGCCGTAGTGGCGCGTGATGTAGCCGCCCTTGAAGCGGCCGTTCACCGCCCAGGTGTAGGCGGTGTTTTCGCGCAGCCGCTCTTCGACGGGCGCCAGGATGTCGGGCGCGCAGGCCGCGCCGTCGGCGGTGCCGATGTTCAGGTCGGGCAGCTTGCCTTCGAACAGGCGCGGCAGCACGCTGGCGATCGAGTGCGCTTCCCACAGCAGTACGGCGCCGTGCTCGGCCTTGATGCGGTCGATCTCCTCGCACAGCTTGGCGTGGTAGGGCTTCCAGTAGGTCTGCAGCCGGTGTTCGCGTTCCGCGTCGGTCAGGACGGCCTCGTTGCGGTAGAGGGCGTCGCCGCGGAAGGTCTGGGTCGGGCACAGGCCGGTCTTGGTCTGGCCGGGATACAGGCTTTCATCGTTGGGCGGGCGGTTCAGGTCCACCACGTAGCGCGAATAGCGCGCGCCGATGACGGACGCGCCCAGCGCCTCGGCGAACCTGTACAGCGTGTCCAGGTGCCAGTCGGTGTCGCCCGACTGCAGGCCCAGCGGCGTCATCTGCGCGCGCTGCGAGTCGGGGATCATGCTGCCCAGATGGGGAATGGAGATCAGCAGCGGCGCCGTGCCGCGGCTGAATTGGTAGATGTCGCTCAAGTAAAACTCCGGGGGAAATGGCGGGGCGCAGGCAAGGGCATGCCTGGCAGCGTCCCTGGGTGTCCGGTATTGCGCCCGGCGGGGCAATGCCGGCAATCATAGTGGATCGGGCGCACGCCTATGGCCGCGGCGGCGCGGCGTCGCTGGTCCAGGGCGCGCCGCCGCGCCATCTGTCGGCGATGGCGTCGATCAGGACGCGCACCTTGGGCGCCAGGTGGCGCCGGTGCGGATAGACCGCGCACACCGGCGCGCCGGCCGGCGCTACCGATTCCAGTACCGGCGCCAGCCGGCCGGCGCGCAGATCCTCGCCCACCAGGAAGGCGCCTAATTGGACGATGCCTTCGCACGCCAGCGCGGCGTCGCGCAGCGCTTCCGTGTTGCCCAGCCTCAGCCGTCCAGCGACATGAACACTGCGTTCCTGTCCGTTGACGGCAAAGCGCCAGGGCGCCAGGGCGCCGGCATGGGTGTAGGCCAGGGTGCGGTGGCCAGCAAGGTCATCCGGGCTGGCTGGCGCGCCGTGGCGGGCCAGGTAGCCGGGCGCGGCGCAGGTGATCAGGCGATGCGGCGCCAGCACCCGGCGCACCAGCCGGCTGTCGGTTTCGCCGCCGATGCGGATGGCGACGTCCACGCCGTCACGCACCAGGTCGATGTAGTCGTCGGAAAAGCTGACGTCCGCCTCGACTTCGGGCCAATCGCGCAGGTAGTCGCGCAGCAGCGGCATGATGTGCAGCCGTCCCAGCGATACCGGCAGGTCGATGCGCAGCCGGCCGCGCGGCGCCTGCTTGCGGCTGGCCATGGCGTCGGTGGCGTTGTCCACTTCGGACAGGATGCGCTGCGCATGTTCGTAGAAGACGCGGCCTTCGTCGCTGAGGCTGACGCTGCGCGTGCTGCGGTGGAGCAGCCGCGCGCCCAGGCCCAGTTCCAGGCGCGCGATGCACTTGCCGACGGCCGAACGCGACAGGCCCAGCTTTTCGGCCGCGGCGGTAAAGCTCTGGGTGTCGGCCACGCGCACGAACGCGAGCAGATCGCCGATGTGGTCCAGACGGGCGGCTGGGTAGGATGAATTGCGCACGATTCGTCCCTTGTGTTTATTGGTTTTCCTACTTTATCAGCGAAATGGAAACAGTAGACTGCCCAGGAGTCGGCCCGGCCTGGGCCTTGCCTGGAACCTTTGACCATGACTCGCGGCATTTCCCCTGAAGACCACGCCATCGCCGGCGCTTCGTTTACCGAACCCATGCCTGAGCGCGCTGGCTGGCGTGCGTGGCTGGGCGTGATCGCCGTCGGCCTGGCGACCTTCTGCGTGGTCACCACCGAAATGCTGCCGGTGGGGCTGTTCGTGCCCATTACCGCGGCGCTCGACGTTTCGGTGGGCATGGGCGGCTTCATGCTGTTCGTGCCGGCCATCCTGGCAGCGCTGTTCGCGCCGCTGGTCGTCATCGGCGCGAAGGGGGCGGACCGCCGCGTGATTCTTTGCGGTTTGCTGGCGCTGCTGGTCTGCGCCAACGCGGCCAGCGCCTGGGCGCCCAGCATGGCGTGGTTCCTGGCGGCGCGGGTGCTGGTGGGCTTTTGCATCGGCGGCATCTGGGCGATCGCGGGTGGATTGGCGGGCAGGCTGGCGGGGGGCTGTCTCTTATACACATCTCCGAGCCC
>NZ_QWFB01000009.1:0-12090 GCF_003576205.1 Achromobacter sp. K91
AGGCATCCTGGACGCCACGCTGGCGCGCGATGCGGACCGCGCCTGTGAATTGCTGGCCGCCCACATCCGCCTGACCTACGAGGCCGTGGCGCGCCTGCCTCCCACGCTGTTCACCCCGGATTGAACGCCGCGTCAGTTGAAAAAAACCCACACCGGCACGCGCCTACCCGTTGATTCGCCTACACCACTTCTATAGAATCTTCAATTCGGGCCTCTGCCCATTCCCTTTCCCCACATCTCACACCATTGGGAGGCGCAAGATGATGAATCCGCATACCGCCATCCCGCGCGTGTCCCCGCGACGTCATTAAGTCGTCGCCCGCGCGGACCCATCGCTGGATGCCTATCTAGCGACCGGTCCTCCGTGCCCGCCCCAAAAACCTGAACGCAATCGCCCGCGCCTCGCCGCGCAGGCCGCTCCTTCCTCTTTCCACACAAGGACTCCCGGCGTCCTGGTGACGCCGGGCCATTGCAATGGCCAGAAAAAAAATCGATCTACGAGGACAGACCTTCAAGGATGTCCTTGGCTTTACCTTCCGCCATTGGCGCGCGCAGCCCTGGCGCACCTCCGGCATCATCGTGCTGGCCCTGCTGTCGGCGGTGACCGACGTGCTGACGCCGCTGTACGCCGGCAAACTGGTTGACGCCGTGGCCTCGGGCGCGGCTGGCGACGAGATCGTCTGGAGCGCGGCGCTGACCGCGTTCTGGCTGCTGCTCGCGCTGGGCATCGGCGGCACGCTGCTGCGTCAGGCCGTGTTCCAGAACATCATCACCTTCACGCTGAAGATGATGAACGGCATCGTCTCCAACGCGTTCTACCGCGTGCAGCGTTTCTCCACGGACTGGCACGCCAACAGCTTTGCCGGCTCCACGGTGCGCAAGATCACGCGCGGCATGTGGGCGGTCGACATCCTGAACGACACGCTGCTGATCGCGCTGCTGCCGTCGGTCGTGATGCTGGTGGGCGCTACCGCGCTGCTGGGTGTGCACTGGCCCATCATGGGCCTGGTGGTGGGCCTGGGCTCGGTGCTGTACATCGCCGTGACCGCGGCGCTGTCGCTGGGCTATGTGGCGCCGGCGGCGCGCCTGGGCAACGCCTGGGACACGCGCATGGGCGGCGCCCTGGCCGACGCCGTCAGCTGCAACGCGGTGGTCAAGGCCTTCGGCGCCGAAGACCGCGAAGAAGTCAGGCTGGACCGCGTGGTCGACAAATGGCGCCGCCGCACGCGCCGCACCTGGATCCGCGGCACGATCAACGGCGGCATCCAGGGCGCCATGCTGGTCGCCATGCAAGCGGGCATCCTGGGCGCGTCGCTGCTGCTGTGGTCGCGCGGCCAGGCCACCGTGGGCGATATCACCTTCGCCCTGACGATGTTCTTCATGCTGCAGGGCTACCTGCGCGACGTAGGCATGCACATCCGCAACCTGCAACGCTCGGTCAACGACATGGAAGAACTGGTCGCGCTGGAAAAGCAACCGCTGGGCGTGGACGACCGGCCCGGCGCGGGCGAGCTGCGCGTGACGGCCGGCGAGATCCGCTTCGAGGACGTGACGTTCCGCTATGGCGCGCACGACAAGGCGTTGTACGACCATTTCTCGGTACGCATCGCCCCGGGCGAACGGGTCGGCCTGGTCGGCCATTCGGGTTCGGGCAAGACCACGTTCATCAAGCTGATCCAGCGTTTGTATGACGTGAACGACGGCCGCATCACGATCGACGGGCAGGACATCGCCCAGGCGCGGCAGGCGTCCCTGCGCAGCCAGATCGCCATCGTGCAGCAGGAGCCGGTGCTGTTCCACCGCACGCTGGCGGAGAACATCGCCTATGCCCGCCCCGGCGCCACGCAGGCCGAGATCGAGCAGGCGGCGCGGCTGGCCAGCGCCCATGACTTCATCATGGCGCTGCCCAAGGGCTACGACACGCTGGTCGGCGAACGCGGCGTCAAGCTGTCGGGCGGCGAACGCCAGCGCGTGGCCCTGGCCCGCGCCTTCCTGGCCGATGCGCCCATCCTGATCCTGGACGAAGCCACGTCCAGCCTGGACAGCGAAAGCGAGGTGCTGATCCAGCAGGCCATGGACCGTCTGATGGTGGGTCGTACCACGCTGGTGGTGGCGCACCGCCTGTCGACGGTGCGCGCGCTGGACCGCCTGCTGGTGATGGACCGCGGCCGCGTCATCGAGGAAGGCAGCCATGACGCACTGATCCGCCTGAAGGGCGGTCTGTACCGGCGCCTGTTCGAACGCCAGGCGCTGGAGCTGACCAAGGGCCTGACGCAGTCCGAACTGCTGGAGGACGGCGCGGTTCCGCCGCTGCCGAAGGATGAGGAAGCCGACGAGTCCTCGTACGCCTACGCCAAATAGGCCGGGCAGCCGGTCCCGTAGCGCAAGCTGCGGGACCGGCCGCTTCAAGCCGGACGCTGGGCCACGGTCAGGCGCAGGCCGAAGCCGATCAATGCCAGCCCGAACACCCGGCTCTGGATCTTCTGCGCACGGGGGCTGGCCGACATCCAGCGCCCCACCGCCCCGCCCGCCAACGCGCACAGCACGTCCAGCGCCAGGCCCAGGCTGACCAGGATCACGCCCAGCACGGCGAACTGCTGGCCTATCGGCCCCTGGGCAGGCGACACGAATTGCGGCAGCAGCACCGAGCAGAACAGCAAGGCCTTGGGATTGAGCACATTGGTCAGCACGCCGCTCAATAGCGCCGGCCCCAGCCCTGTGCGGCTCGCGGGCGCCTGCCCGGTGGCATCGTAGGACACGGGTCCTGCGCGCAATAGCCGCACGCCCAACCAGACCAGATAGCATCCCCCCACCGTGCGCGCCGCGTCGAACGCCCAGGGATGGGTCTTGAACAGCGCCGCCAGTCCCAGCGCGGCCAGGGTCACGTGCGCGGCCCGCGCGATGGCCAGCCCCACGGCCACCGCCAGCGCCTGCCCTCTGCCGCGCAGCACGCCGGTTTCCAGCAGCAGGATCATGTCGGGTCCCGGCACCACGTAGACGATCAGCAAAGCCCCTAGAAACATCGCCATATCCGCCATTTTCCCGCTCCTTTTCGTCCTGGCTCAGGCGATCATTCTAGGAAAACCGGGCTGGCATGTGCATCCTATCCATGCCATTCGATTTATGATGATTGGCATATTCCGCCAATCCAACAACCCTTATCCCGATTTCATGCCAAAACGTGAATTGGACGCCTACGACCGCCGGATCCTCGAGGCCCTGCAGCAGAACGGCCGGCTGACCAATGTCGAACTCGCCGAGCAGATTGGCCTGTCCCCTTCGCCCTGCCTGCGGCGGGTGCGGCTGCTGGAAGAAGCCGGCGTCATCCAGGGGTACGAAGCCCGCCTGGCGCCGGACGAAGTCGGCCTGGGCCTGACCGTCTTCGTCGGCATCAAGGTGGAGCGGCACCACGAGCGCGACTCCGCCCTGTTCCGCGAGGAGGTCAGCACCTTGCCGGAAGTCATCGCCGCGCATCTGGTGTCGGGCGAGTCCGACTTTCTGCTGCAGGTAGTGGTGCCCGACCTGCGCGCCTACGAACGCTTCCTGCTGGGCACGCTATTGAAGCTGCCCGGCGTGAAGGACATACGCAGCAACTTCGCGATCCAGACCGTCAAGCCGCAAAGCCCGCTGCCGCTGGATCATCTGGCGAAGTGAGCGCGCCGCGCGCTCGAACTCAGGCCATCGCGGCCGCGGCCCGGTCCACCGCCTGCGAGCGGCGCTCGAAGCGCGCCTGCGACATCTCCAGATAACGCTGCACCACGGCCGGCTCCGAGGTCTTGGGCGTGCCCCCAGGAAACGGCGGCTTGGGGTCGTATTCGATCTGCAGCTGGATCAGCTTGGCCACGTCCTCGCCGCACAGGTCCGCCACCACCCTCAGCCCCATGTCGATGCCTGAGGTCACGCCGCCCGCGGTGTAGAGCTTGCCGTCCACGCACATGCGCTCGTCGCTGGGGATGGCGCCGAAGCGCGACAGCAGTTCGCGTGCGCGCCAATGGCTGGAAGCGCGCTTGCCGCGCAGCAGGCCAGCCGCGCCCAGCAGCAGCGAACCGGTGCAGATGCCGAACACGTAGCGCGCCGCCAGGCCTTGCACACGAGTAAACGCTACCCAGTCGGCGTCGACAATGGCATCATCCGTGCCCGGCCCGCCTGGCACCACCAGCAAGTCGCAGGGCGGCGCGGATGCGATGGTCTGCGTGGGCACGAAACACAGCCCGCGATCGCTGCGCACCGGATCGCGCGTTTTTGCGACAAAATCCACGGTGAAGCCCGGCGCGCCTGCCAGCACTTCATACGGCCCGGTCATATCCAGCTGGGTCAGCCCTTCAAACAAGAGAAAATTCACATGCATGACGATGCTCCGTTAGAAACGACGACTCCCAGCATAGGCGGACGCGCCCGGACGCGTGCGCCAAATACTGCGCCGGATGCGCCATTGCGCGTGCAGTTCGTCCTGTATGACGGCTTCCAGCCGCTGGATCTGGCCGGACCGTGGCAAGCCTTCAGTTCGGCCAACGAGGAAGCCGGCCGCAAGCTCTATCGCCTGGGCACCATCGCCGCGACGCCGCTGGTCTCCACCTGGGAACAGGGCCTGCGCATGCAGGTGGACGGCACTTTTGCCGACGATGGCGATGAGCGCCTGGACATGATGTTCGTGCCCGGCGGCCCCGGCGCCGATTTCGCGGGCGCCCATGGCGAGACGCGCGCCTGGCTGCGCCGCCGCGACGCGACCGCCGGGCGCACCTGCAGCGTATGCACCGGCGCCTTCGTGCTGGCCGCCGCCGGCCTGCTGGACGGCCGCGCCGTCACCACCCACTGGCGTTCGGCCGACCGGCTGCGCCAGCTTCATCCCGCCCTGCGCGTCGAAGACGACCGCATCTACGTCGAAAGCGGCAAATACTGGACCTCGGCCGGCGTCACCGCCGGCATCGACCTGGCGCTGGCGCTGATCGAACGCGACTTCGGCGCGGACCTGTCGCAACGGGTTGCGCGGCGGCTGGTGGTATTCATGCGCCGCAACGGCGACCAGCGCCAGTACAGCCAGGCGCTGCGTTTGCAGGACCGCGTGGCCGCGCCATTCCGGGACCTGGTGGAAAAAATCGAGGCGCAGCTATCGGCGCGCTGGTCGGTCGACGACATGGCCGACGCCTGCCAGATGTCGCGCCGCACCTTCCAGCGTAAATTCGCCGCGCATTTCGGCGTCGCGCCCACGGAAGTGCTCAAGCGCCTGCGCCTGGAGCGTGCGCAGGCGCTGGCGGCATCCGGCAAGGTGTCCAGGAAGGAAATGGCGCGCGAGTTCGCCATACACGCGCCGCCGCAAGGGACGGCGCCGCAAGCCTGAGCAACCGCGCAACGCAACAAGCAGCTAGCCGGCAAGCCCCACCGACACTCCCCCGCACACATACAGCATCTGTCCCGTCATGAAGCCCGCCCGCGGGTCCATGAACATGGACACGGCATGGGCGACCTCTTCGGGTCGGCCCACGCGCCCCGCCGGGATCGCCGCCTCCAAAGCCAGCGTCTGCGGCGCGCCCGGCGGGTTGGACTGGTTGAACAGTTCAGTCGCGATGGGTCCGGGCGCCACGGTATTCACCGTGATGCCGCTGCCCGCCAGCTCCAGCGCCCAGGTGCGTGTCATCCCGGCCAGCGCCGCCTTGGAAGCGCCGTAAACCGTGCGCCCGTCCTTGCCCAGGGCGGCGCGGCTGCCAATGTTCACCACCCGCCCGTAGCCCGCCGCCCGCATGCCGGGCAGCAGGGCCTGCATCAGCAGCACCGGCGCCGTGACGTTCAGCGCCATGATCCGCGCCATCTGTTCCTGCGTCACGTCCCCGATGCGCGCGACCTGGATCATGCCGGCGTTGTTGACCAGATGCAGGACCTGGCGCTCGGCCGCCAACGCCTGCGCCGCGGCAATGGTGGCCGGCGCGTCGCCCAGGTCGACCGAACGGAACGTTTCGCCGGGCAGGAGCGCTGCGGGCGCGCCGCGGCTGAAGTTGACGACCTCGAAGCCATCTTCGATCAGGCGCGCGACGATGGCGCGGCCTATGCCCCGGCTGCCGCCGGTGACCAGTGCGGTGGGCGTTTTCATTGCGCGGTGATTCCCTTGTCCTTGATGAGTACGCCCCACTTCTTGCGTTCCCCGGCTTCGAAGGCCGCCAGGTCCGCGCCGAAGAGCGTGCCGGGCCTGGCGCCCATGCCGGCAAAGTTGGCCGCGACGGCCGGATTCTTCAGCCCGCTGCGCGCGGCTTCGATCAACTGCTTGACCACGGGTTCCGGGGTATTGCGCGGGGCGTAGAGCGCAAACCAGGCGGTGACGTCAAAGCCCGGCAGTCCCGATTCCGCCACGGTGGGCAGGTTGGGCACCGAGGCGTCGCGCGCGGCCGACGTGACCGCCACGCCCCGCACCAGATTGCCATCCTTGATCTGCGCCAGCGCGCCCGGCAGGTTGTCGAACAGCAGGTCGACCTGCCCGCCCGCCGCCGCCGGCAGCGAGGCGGACGTGCCCTTGAAAGGCACGTGCAGCATGGTCACGCCGGCCATGGCCTCGAAATAGGCCCCGGTAAGATGCACCGAGGACCCTATGCCCGGCGACGCATAGGTCAGCTTCTTGTCCTTGGACTGCTGGGCCGCCTTGATCACGTCGGCCACCGTCTTGTAGGGCGACTTGGCGCTGACGGCGATGACGTTGGGCGTGGTGGACACCAGCGCAATGGGCACCAGGTCGCGTTCGGGGTCGAACGCCATGTTGTTGTAGAGGAACTGGTTGATGGTCTGGGTGCCGATGGTGCCCAGGCCCAGCGTGTAGCCGTCGGGCTTGGCGCGCGCCACGTAGGCCATGCCGATATTGCCGCCCGCGCCGGGCTTGTTCTCGACCAGCACGGTCTGCTTCAGGCCCGGCTCCAGCGCGTGAGCGATGGCGCGGCCAAAGATGTCGGCGCCGCCGCCCGGCGGATACGGCACGACGACGGTCACGGGATGATCGGGATAGCCGGCGGCCTGGGCCGCGGGCAAGGTCAGGAAGGCCAGCGCGGCCAGGGCCGGCGCAGTGATCGCCAACCTGCGCTGCAGGAATTGCGTCATGGGCTTGTCTCCTATCGAACCCGCTGATTGCGGATTTCTTTTTAAAGTACGTAAATACGTACTATATTCATAAGAACATAGAAAACCTCCAGGAGACAAGCAAATGAAACGCTGGACCCAACGCCCCGAAGGCTCCACCTGGGGCGACTTCGGCCCGGATGACGAGATCGGCCGCCTGAACCTGCTGACTGAGGAAAAAGTACTGCAGGCGGTGCGGGAGGTGCGCACGGGCAAGGTGTTCTGCCTGTCGCTGCCGCTGGACCTGCCGGGCGGCAACGTGCTGAACCCGCGCCGCCACCCGCCGACGCTCAAACCCACCTTCCGCGAAGGCACGCCCTACCTGAACTTCCAGATGTCCCAGGTGCAGCCCGAAGCCGTGGACGTGCTGTCCGACGACCAGGTCACGCTGTCCATGCAGTACTCCACCCAGTGGGACGGCCTGTGCCACGTGGGCGCGCTGTTCGACATCCAGGGCGATGGCCAGGCGCGTCGCGTCTACTACAACGGCTACGCCGCCGGCGTGGACGTGTTCGGCGGCGCGGATCCCGACAAATCGGACGACGCCTGCTGCCCGCCCGGCGGCTCGTACGCGCGCAAGCTGGGTATCAACCGCTACGCCGAAAAAGGCATGCAGGGCCGCGGCGTGCTGGTGGACCTGGCGCGCGCCTACGGCCCCGGCCGCACGGTCGTCGACCTGGCGGCCCTGCAGGCCGCCATGCGGGCACAGAACGTGACGGTCGAACACGGCGACATGTTGGTGCTGCGCACCGGCTTCGCCGAAGCGATCGTGGCCATGGACGGCCAGCCCGACCCGCACAAGCTGGAGCAGACCGGCGCCGTGCTGGACGGCTCCGACCCGGCGCTGCTGGACTGGATCACGCAATCCGGCATCGCCGCGATCTGCGCCGACAACTACGCGGTCGAAGCCTATCCGGCGCGCACCTCCGGCCCCGGCCACTCCATCCTGCCGTTGCACCACCATTGCCTCTTCAAGCTGGGCCTGCCGCTGGCCGAACTCTGGTACCTGAAGGACCTGGCCGACTGGCTGCATGCGCAAGGCCGCAGCCGCTTCCTGCTGACCGCCCCGCCCTTGCGCATGCCTGGCGCGGTGGGTTCTCCCGTGACGCCCATCGCCACGGTGTAAGCCATGAACATGCCGTACTCGACGTTCTCCGAACACCTGGACGCCTTGGTCGCGCGCCGGCCCGATGCGCCGCTGCTGATCGACCAGGACCAACCCATCGGCGCCGCGCAACTGCGGACGCAAAGCCGCGCGCTGGCCGCCGGCCTTGCCCGCATCGGCGTGCGCCCGGGACAGCGTGTGGCGGTCTGGCTACCCAATTGCGCCGCCTGGGTGGAATCCTTCCTGGCCTGCGCGCACCTGGGCGCGCTGGTGCTGGCGGTCAACACGCGCTTCCGGGCGCTGGAGCTGGCCGACATTCTGGGACGCGGCAAGGCGGACTGGCTGGTGTTCCGGCCGGGGTTCAAGGGCATAGACTTCCAGGGCATCCTGGGCGAAGTGGCGCCGGAACACCTGGAGCGCCTGCAAGGCGTGATCGCGCTGACGAATGCCGACGAGGCGCTGCCCCCCAGCTTCCATGGCAAGCCGGCGCACCGCTACCAGGACCTGCAGTCCTGCACCGACACAGCGCCGCCGGCCCAGCCCAATGCGGGCGTGCTGTGCTTCACCACGTCCGGCACCACCTCCAAGCCCAAGTTCGTGCTGCACGACCAGCGCACCTTGTTGAACCACGGCGCGGCCGTGGCGCGGGCCTATGGCTATGACGAGGGAAGCTGTGTACTCGCCAGCGCGCCGTTCTGCGGCGCCTTTGGCTTCGCGACGCTGGTCGGCGGCCTGGCGCAAGGCGCGCCCGTGGTCTGCGCGCCGGTGTTCGACACCGCCCAATCCGCCGCAGCGGTGCGCCGCCACGCGGTGACGCACACCTACGCCAACAACGAGGCCTTGGTCGGCATGATGCGGGCGGGAGCCCAAGGCGACTTCGCCTCGGTACGGCTGTTTGGCTTCGCCAGCTTCACGCCGGCGCTGGACAACATGCTGGACCTGGCCCGCGAGGCCGGCGTGCCGCTGACCGGCCTGTATGGTTCCAGCGAGCTGGTGGCCCTGGTCGCCGGCCAGCCGCGCGACCCCGCCGAGGGCGACGTGTCCGCGCGCCACCAGCCCGGCGGCACGCTGATCTACCCCGAGGCACGCGTGCGCGCCCGCGATCCTGCCACGGGCGAAGTCCTGCCGCATGGCCAATCCGGCGAACTCGAAATCCTCTCGCCCAGCCTGATGCAGGGTTATCTGGACAATCCCGAGGCCACCCGCGGCGCCTGCACGGATGACGGCTACTTCAAGACCGGCGATCTCGGCTACACGCTGAATCCGCGCCAGTTCGTGTTCCAGACCCGCATGGGCGATTCGCTGCGCCTGTCCGGCTTCCTGGTCAATCCGGTGGAGATCGAACAGGTGGTCGAAACCCTGCCGGGCGTGCGCGCCTGCCAGGTGGTCGGCGCCACGCAAAAGGGCAAGACCGTGCCCTATGCCTTCGTGCTGCTGCAGCCGGGCGCAGCCGCCGACCCCGCGGGTTGGACCGCCGCGTGCAAAGCCGCGATGGCGGGCTTCAAGACGCCGGCGGGCTTTACCGTGCTGGATGCATTCCCCTCGGTGGAAAGCGCCAACTCGGTCAAGATCCAGAAGCACCGGCTGCGCGAAATGGCCGATGCCATACTCGCGGCCCCGACCACGACGCCTTCCGCCTGAACATGCCCGACCCCAAGCTCTTCTCGCGCAGTCCCCAGCCGCTGTATCTGCAGGCGGCGGCGCTGTTTCGTAGCAATATCCAGAACCGCACCTGGCGGCCCGGCCAGCAGATCCCGCCGCTGGAAGCGCTGATGGAAACCTATGGCATATCGCGGGCGACCATCCGCCAGGCGTTCGGCCTGCTGGAAGACGATGGCCTGATCCGCCGCTCGCGCGGGTCGGGCACCTTCGTCAATGCCGAATTGCCCGAAACGCCCACCCTGCTGATCCCCAAGACCTGGGCCGAAACCGTGGAACTCAGCAATCAGCTGGGCACGGTTTCACTGGTGGAGTCCAACGCCGATTCGCCCCTGCCCGACACGCTGGGCATGCCTTGCGGCGCCGACCGCAGCGGCAGCTTCCAATATTTGCGACGGGTGCACACGACCGATGGCGCCCCCTTCTGCTATAGCGAGGTCTTCCTGGATAGCGCGCTGTTCCGCAAGCATCGCGCCCGCATCCGCAAAAGCACCGTGGCGCCGGTGCTGGACCAGTACTACGGCGCACGCATCAGCGAAGCGCGCCAGGTGCTGAACGTGATCCAGGCCGGCCAGGAATCCGCCGAGTCCCTGCAGATTCCCGTGTCCTCGCCCGTGGCGGAAATACGCCGCTACGCCTGCATCGATGGCCGCGTGGTGTACTTCGCGCGGCTGGAGTTCCCGTTCAGCAAGGTGCGGATGGAATTCGACCTGCTGTCCCATCGCTAGACCACATTCAAGACAAGGAGGCATCCCACCTCGACCCGCCAGCGTCAAGCCAGAACAGAGCGCCGCAGCAGATCCCCAAGCGCCAGCAGTATCCGAACAAGATCCGGCATAAAGGAGACCCACCATGAAATGCCGTAGAACCCCCCGGATTTCCCTGAAGTTGCGCAGCACGCTAGCCCTGTTATCCGCCTTTGCCGCCGCGCCCTGCGCCATGGCGCAGGCGATCTCCGACGACGTGGTCCGCCTGGGCCTGATTCTGGACATGAGCGGCGTGTACGCCGACGTCACGGGCAAAGGCAGCGCGACCGCCGCCGAAATGGCCATCGCCGACTTCGGCGGCAAGGTGCTGGGCAAGAAGATCGACCTGATGGTGGTGGACCACCAGAACAAGGCCGACATCGCCGCCGCCAAGGCACGCGAGTGGTACGACACCCAGAAGGTCGACGCCATCATGGACGTGGCCGGCTCCGCCCCCGCGCTGGCCGTGCTGGAAGTGGCGCGCGAGAAAAAGAAGATCGTGGTGTTCAGCGGACCCGGCACCGAGCGCATCACCAACGACCTGTGCTCGCCCTATTCCGTGCACTACACCTACGACACCTGGTCGCTGGCCAACACCACGGCGCGCGCCACGGTCGAGCAAGGCGGCAAGAGCTGGTACTTCCTGACGGCCGACTACGCTTTCGGCCACACCTTGCAAGCGTCCGCCACCGAAGTCGTCAAGGCCAACGGCGGCACCGTGCTGGGCGCATCGCGCCACCCGCTGGGCTCCAGCGACTTCGCCTCGTACCTGCTGCAGGCCCAGGCCAGCCGCGCGCAGATCGTGGGCCTGGCCAACGCCGGCGGCGACACGGTCAACGCCATCAAGGCCGCCAGCGAATTCGGGCTGACCAAGGGCGGCCAGAAAATGGCCGGGCTGCTGCTCTACATCAATGACATCCACGCCATCGGCCTGGACGCCGCCGCCGGATTGACGCTGACCGAGGCCTTCTACTGGGACATGAACGACCAGACCCGGGCCTGGTCCCAGCGCTACTACGACAAGCTCAAGAAAATGCCCAACATGAGCCAGGCCGGCACCTACTCGTCGGTGATGCACTACCTGAAGGCGGTGCAGGCAGCCGGCACCGACGAGCCCACGGCGGTGATGAAGCAGATGAAGTCCATGCCCATCAACGACTTCTTCGCCACCAACGGCCGCATCCGCGAGGACGGCCGCATGGTGCATGACATGTACCTGTTCGAAGTGAAGAAGCCGTCCGAGTCCAAGCGGCCCTGGGACTACTACAAGCTG
The DNA here is from genome assembly GCF_003576205.1 of Achromobacter sp. K91. Taxonomy (NCBI): domain Bacteria; kingdom Pseudomonadati; phylum Pseudomonadota; class Betaproteobacteria; order Burkholderiales; family Alcaligenaceae; genus Achromobacter; species Achromobacter sp. K91. The sequence goes on from NZ_QWFB01000009.1 coordinate 11,879, forward strand.
GTGGCCACCCTGCCCGGCGACCAGGCCTTCATGCCGCTGTCGCGCTCGTCCTGCCCGTTGGTGAAGAAGTAGCGGTGACGCGGGCGCCCGGTGGGCGCCCGCCATGTCATGCCCGCAGCTTGCGGTCCAGTTCCAGCACCGACTGGTACAGCACGCGGGTGCCATCCAGCAGCTGCGCGGGCTCGATCCACTCTTCCGGACAGTGGCTGCGG
>NZ_QWFB01000046.1:0-11428 GCF_003576205.1 Achromobacter sp. K91
AGATGTGTATAAGAGACAGGATCAAGGCCCACGGCTTCACCAACGAATCGCTGGAGTGGAAGGCCTGGCTCGACGTCGTCAACGTCGAAACCGCCACGCCCGAACAAGTCGCCGTCCTGGAAGAAAGCCACCCCAAGGCCAAGGTCTCGGACTACTACCTGTTCCTGGTGCATCAGCCCGAAATCCTGCGCCAGCGCTCCACGGCCTTCAACGCCATCATGTACGCGCCGGGTGGACTGTCGCGTGCAGAGCGTGAACTGGGCTCGACCTACGTGTCGCGCATCAACGGCTGCGTGTACTGCGCGTCCGTCCATGCCCAGCGCTTTGAGCAACTGGCCAAGCGCAATGAGGTCATCGCGCAGGTGTTCGAGGATCCCGCCACCGCCGGCACCACGGCGCGCGAACTCGCCATCGGCAAGTTCTCGATCCAGATCACCGAAGCGCCTGCCTCGGTGAACGCCGACAGCATCCAGGCCCTGAAGGATGCGGGCTTGAACGAAGGCGAGATCCTGGATCTGCTGCATTCGGATGCGATCTTCGCCTGGGCGAATCGCCTGATGCTGAACCTGGGCGAGCCGGTTTTCCCGAACGCCTGACCCTGCGGCGTCCGGCCGCTTGCGTGCCGGACGCTTTGCCTGGGGCTTGTCATCGCCGACCCATTTCGGCGATGACAAGCCGCCCTGTCAGCGCTGCCAGGTCAGCAGCTTGACGCCCGCAACGCCAAATACCACGGCCACCGTCCCTTCGATCCAGCGCCGCAGCCTGGCGTACAGCGCGATCATCGGCGCGGTCGAAAAAGCGATCGCATAGCCGCCAAACACCATCACGCCGAGCAACGCGCAACCTCCAATAATCGCGGGCAAAGTGCCGTTCGACGCGCTCTCCCCCAGCCCCAGCGACATGATCGCCATCCAGGCCAGCACCGCCTTGGGGTTGCCGATATGCATCAGCACGCCCTGGCGGTAGAGCACCCGATAGCGCGGCGTCGCGCGCCCCGTTTCCACCTTCGCAAAGGCCGCGCCCCGCCTCAACGCCGACCTGGCGCTGCGGAACGCCAGGTAGAGCAGATAGACTCCCCCCACCACCTTGATGATGAATAACGCCTGGGCGGAAGCCGCCAGCACGGCGGAAATCCCAGTCGCCGCCAGCGTCGCCCAAAACAACGAACCCGTAATGACGCCCGCCGCCAGCGCAAGCGCCGGCACACGGCCGTGACGCATCGCCGTTGCCATGATCGCCATATTGCTGGGTCCGGGACTGGCCGTGGCAATCAGATAGGTGCCGTACACAAGAGCAAGCTGACTCACGAGCATTTGCGTTTCTCCAGGGATGTCGAGCCTCTCCGCCTTACAGCGGGAGGTCCCCGCGATGAACGATGTGGACCTTGTTGCCGTCAGGATCGCGCAGATACGCGCCAAAGTAGCCGTCACCATAATGAGGACGTACCCCCGGCGCCCCTTCGTCCGTCCCGCCCTGCGCAAGCCCGCCCGCATGGGCCGTGCTCACGGCTTCCTGCGTAGGAGCCAGAAAGGCCACCATGCTGCCATTGCCCACCGTCGCCGGCTCGCCATCGTAGGGCATGTAGACATAGAAGCGCGGCAGCAGCGCCTGACCGGTCACCCAGCAAAGCGCCAAGGGCCCGCCATCCGGCGTGACAACGCGACGCTTCAATCCAAGCGGAAGCAACACTGCGTCATAAAAACGGCCCGCGCGTTCAAGATCACGCGTTCCGACAGTGATATGGCTGAACATTTGATGACTCTCCACGCGCCCGCCCTGATGGTCAGGCGCTTTCAGAAATGCATGACATGCCTCAATCGCATCGGGCATGTTACTCGCCTGCCAGATAATCTGGATCGCCAGATACCGCACAGTCCGCGGCTGGTTTTCCCGGTTCGCCAGCGCCGGCGGCGTTTTCGTTAAACTGACGCTTTCCGCCTACTCGTGCGCCCCGCCCATCGCGGGGCGCATTGCCTTACCCCATGTCCGACAAAACCCACGACATCCGCCCCGGCCAGTCGATCGAACTGCTCAAGGCCCTGCATATCCTGACCCGCGACGGCAAGATGAACCAGGACAGCCGCCGCAAACTCAAACAGGTCTACCACCTGTTCCAGTTCATCGAACCGCTGCTCAAAGACGTCCAGCAACAACGCGGCGCCGTCACCCTCGCCGACCACGGCGCGGGCAAGTCGTACCTGGGCTTCATCCTCTACGACCTGTTCTTCAAGGAACAGCCCGAGGCGCTGAAAAACGGCTCCCACATCTACGGCATCGAAACCCGCGAAGAACTGGTGAAGTCGTCGGAAGAACTGGCCAAGCGGCTGGGGTTTGGCGGCATGTCGTTCCTGAACCTGTCGGTCGCCGATTCCATCACGTCGGACAAACTGCCCGCCACGATCGACGTCGTCACCGCCCTGCACGCCTGCAACACCGCCACCGACGACGCGATTCATTTCGCCTTGGAGAAGAATGCCAAGTACATCGTCGTCGTGCCTTGCTGTCAGGCGGAAGTAGCTTCGGTGCTGCGCAAGAACAAGGCGAAGGCGCTGGCTGATCCGCTGGCCGAGATTTGGCGGCATCCGCTGCATACGCGGGAGTTTGGGAGCCAGATCACTAATGTGCTGCGGTGCTTGCAGCTGGAAGCGCATGGGTATCAGGTCAGCGTGACTGAGCTGGTGGGATGGGAACATTCGATGAAGAATGAGCTGATCATTGCGCAGTACAAGGATTTGCCGCGCAGGAAGCCGGCTGACCGGCTGACGGAGATGTTGGATAGGATTGGGCTGCAGGAACTGAAGGATCGGTTCTTTGTGCCGAAAGCTGCAGAGGCGACGGCGTAAGCGCCTGCCGTGCTTCATGCCGCAGCGTCAGCATCCGTGGTGCGTGCCGTCGTCTGCTGCCGGATGCACCGCATGACGCGGTGAACGCCATTCAAGCAGCATTCCCCACATGCCCTCTCGCCCGCGCAAGGCCGCTCCAGAGCAGACAGCGCTGCTAACAGCGGCCTTCCCCGCGCGACTGCGCGCTGAAGCAGCACATACACCGAGGAGATCTGCCCCTCGGTCATGAGCGGCCGCGGTTTGTCCGTCATTGTGCAGGACGAGCCCTTGGCACTGCCCTATCGCGTTCAGCATGAGGGCAGCGACTCCTTGTCCTCCAAGCTGGACGAACCCCAGGCACTGATCTACGCGTGCATACAGTCACGCCATCATGACGGCCACGTGCGCCAGCGCCAAATTGAGCGGCTGGCTGCGGCTTCCGAGCCTTGGGTTGTGCCGTTCGTGGTGCTGCTCTGCAGCGAATACGTCGTTGAAATCCTGCAGGACATCGAGGCGCGCTTGCCCTTGCAGGACAAGCATGTCTATGGAACGGTTCTTCGAGGCAATCCGGCCTTTCTGGATCTGGCGCAGCAACGCATGACCTGCTACCGGGATTGCTACTACCGGCGGCGCTGGGTCAGAAGCGAAACCTATGTTGGGTTTCGCCTGTTCAAGCGGTTTCGCGACTGGCAGGTCTCAGGCAAAGACCTCGCGAGCTGAAAGGCTCTCGCTCCGCGGATCAATTGCCAGAACTGCGGCGCAACCGATCGGATGAGTTTTTGTTCAAGCGCTTCGCTTCGTCTTCCGCGTAGTCTTCCTCGCCCTCTTCGTACTTGCCTTCATACATGCAGCTGCTGCGGTTCCATCCGCACTCGCCGCCTAATGAGCAACCGGAGCTCAGGGCGGCAAGGAACAAGTGGATGCTGCAACGGCTTAATCTTTGAATCGACATATCGCTCCCTGGTGATCGGGGTAGTGTACGGGATGGGGATGACGACTAAAGGGGCAATCCGCACCAGGACTTCATCTTGTACGACCTATTCCTCAACGAGCAGCCCGGCGCGCTCACGAACGACTCCCACATCTACACGTGTCGAAACCCTCGGAGACCTGGTGAAGTCATCGGAGGAGCGGGCCAAGTGGCTGAGGCTATCCGGGATACCCTTCGTGAACCCGTTCGTGGCCTGTGCGATCACGTCGGATTAGGTGGGCGAGAATCGGATTGCAGAAACTGAAGGACCGATTTTTCTGCCTAAAGTTACGTGAGAATAGGCAATGGACCACTTGCGATCCCTTGTCCGTTTACGCATCAGTCTCCGAAAGGGACGAAAATGCCACTCGCCGCATTACCGCCATGATCCGTTCCGCCTATACTTGCCCTGCGATCGCACCAACGATCGCCCGGATTGACAGCCGGAGTTAACAGGAGCGGACAGCCGCCGCAATAGCGGCATTTTTACGTCCGTCGGCCGACGCACGTCCCTGCTATGGGCGGGCCTTGGCTGGGGCACGTTCGCGTGCGCCGGTTGCTCCTGTTACCGGTCTGTCAACCCGGCCTTGTGCCCGCCCACCCCCGATTGACAGCGGGGCGCGGGCTCCTTACTCAACAGGAGGCCGTAATGAATGATCACCCCTACACTCTTGACCGCTGGGCGACACCGGACGATCCCGAGCATGGCGTTGTTCGGTTTTCCGATCTTCGGAAGATAGAGCGGGCTTGCCAGGGAATTTGGGCAATTAGCCGAATCGTCGGCAATGGTGCAAATGACGCGGAGAGCGCCGGTAACCAGCAGCTCGATCCTTGGGTTGTATCCAACTTGTTAGGTGGAATTGAAAGTCTCTGCGATCACATCACAGATCTTGTTGAATCTGCTCTTTATGAATTCAGATTCACCGACGAAGCAAGACCGATTCATTAACAGATCTGTCTGACGGAGTCAGCATTGACGTGATGTTGACTCGCGATAGCGCAGCCGGAGCGTCAGATGCGAGAGAGTCGGCTTACCACCCGGAGCGGACATCCAACGCCACCGGCGCCTGTCACTCAGCCTGCCTCTCAAGATAATGGATTATCTGTACATCTTTTCTGTAACGGAGCTGATATCGAAATTGCAGCTCCGCGTTAGACACGGTTGTCTTTGTCCTCACCTTGAGCACCTGGACAAGGGCATAACCCTTTAGATTTCTAAAAATCACAATCTGCCCTTCATGAACCGGCTTAGTGTAGTGGCAGTCCTCGAACCACCTCGCCGGATCATCGACATCATCAAAGGTCGTACAATTTTTCGCGAGCGCGACAGAAAATTGATAATCCAAAGCATAGATCGACCCGTTGTCGCGATTGGTCCAAGAGGTTCTGAACGCTTCGGCTAAAGCGCCCAGAACACGCACCCCGCCGTTGTGCTCATAGTCGAACGAAGCGGACCCCTGATCAGCAAGCGAGTAATTGAACTTGCGAAAGAACGCATCGTTGTCGCGACGGGCCTCGTTTCGGAGTTCCGATGGAAAATCTCGGACGGAGATCCCTGCAGCGAGAAACGTTCGCCATGCTAGACCACCGACGTCTGGGTTCGGGTCGCAGTTACCAACGTAGACGGTCTTGATGCCCGCGTGTACGAGCAAGTCGGCGCAGCACAGTCCCTTTCCCTTCTTGCTTGTACAAGGTTCCAGCGTTACATATGCACTAACGTCGGAAAGATCGGCGTCCGTAAGCTGTTCAAGCAATGCCTGTTCGGCATGTGCGCTCGGGTTTGCGACGAAATCCTCGAATCCATCTGCATTCCTAGCCTGGCCGCCTACGCCCTTCGCGTACCAGCCGATTAGTTCATCACCTCGCGCTAGAACAATGCCTACGCGGGGTGGAGGGTTGGCAGAAGCAGGATTGACGACAGACAGCTTCGCTTTGTCTACAGCAAGGCGGGCAAATCGGTATTCGGCAGAATCAAGTACGGGCATAGACCAATGAAAAGATAAAACGGCGATAGTATGCTTCGCGAGGAATGTAAGCCAAGCTCGGGCGGTTAGCTTGACCAGTATTTGCGCCGATCTCGAAAGGTCGCTTCTTGCTGATAGTAGCCTATCATGCCCGGCAGTTTTCGACTCTGAGCCGACCGTCGACTTGAAGGTGAGCGGACGTTGCTGAAACTGATGAGGGAAGGCTATTTCTTCGAGCTTCGGCGTGCCATTCCGTGCAGCAGCGTTGCCAACGGACTGTCCTCATCTTTGACGAACTCATCCTCGTCATAGTCGTGCGGCAGCGCTCGCACCTCAGCCAGCCGGTATTCTAGGGAGACAACCTCCTGAACCCCCTCGCCGCGTTCGACAATCTCGAATGCGTCACTGGCGAAACAGCTCAGATTGGTTCCTGCACCGACACTGCTGTTGAACAATAGCCCTTCGAAACCAACCACGCGCACTGCATCGGAGAAAAGTTGCGTAATGGCATATAGGGAACGGTGCTCTGGCTGTACCGGTACATTGAGCACATCCGCGATCGACAGAATTTTACGCAAGTCTTCCAGCCTGCTGTCGCTCAAAAAGTTGCGGATGTCGTGCTTGGCGAAGTTTGCCACCCGCAAGTCGCGTTTCAGTCGAAACTTCGCCGTCGAGATCAAATGTCCCGGATGCGGTCGGAGCTCAGCAATTGCGGTCTGCGTGTCCGACGCTAGATATAGAATGGACACCCGAGCACGGTTGAAGCGACCCTCGGTAGCTAGCGCGACCGGGGGTTTATCAATGTTTTTGCCCGCGTGTGGCAGGTATCGGAAGTCTGGAACAACTTGTGGCCAATGATCGGACGTGCGCTTGAGACGAGACTGAACGCCGACGCGAGCACGAAAGTATTCCGTTCCCGCTGGAAGGACGTCCGATAAGTCATTACGTAGCGACTGAATGAGGGCCTGGGCATTGGGCTCCATCTCGAACCAGTTCCGCTTGAGGGCATCCGAGACTATATTTTCAACAATTGCGTCTCGTCGGTCCCGCAGTCCTTCTAGGACTCCCCCGTCCCAGTAGCCCCCGCCCAGCGTTATATTATCTTCTGATGCTGGGTACCAACCCTTCTCTTCCATCGTGAGGTACGCCTGCTCAAACTCGTCGAGCGACGCGCTCTCGTCAAGGTTGAAGATAGCTTTGCTATGAAAAACTAGCATTTCAAGCGATGTGTCGGCGCCGATGTGATCGTTATAGTCCCACTCAGAGAAGTTCAGCCGAATTAGGGCACGAAAGGTTCGCTTAATTCGAGAGTCCGACGCAGGCAGCGCGCGGCCACCCTTCCGATGGCAGATTTCGCACGTCTCAATCGCATTGCCTCGCTCTTGCACCTCCATACGGAGCTCGTTATCAGCAAGACAGTATTCACACAAAAAGGGTTCATTCAACATGAGGCTATATTACCCAATTGGTTGAACCCTGCTGTGAACTCTATGGCAAAGCGACTCCGTGCATTCCATGAACGTGGAAGAGCCTCCAGCCGCCTTACTCTCCATAGGCCAGCCATCTGATCTAGGTAGGCAAGGTCGCCAAAGCCGATTGCTCTCACTAAGGTGCGGCAGGCGATCTGCAGTGCAGGAAGATCAATGTCGCTCATTCGCGGCTCTCCTCGAGGGTGATCCAGTGATCCGCGTTTTTATTGCTATCGGCTTATTCCCGCAAGCTATCGCTCATCCGTATTGAAGAAATAACGATTATCAGTAACCGCTCCTGACTTTTTCCTGCAAGCGAAGGTCGACCATCACCTCAATTTTTAGAGAGCTGAGATCCGGGCTGGCTTTGTGCCATCAGACGCCGACGTCGACGGGGAGCCTTGATTGAATAGCGGCCACTCCCGACCCACTACCGTTGACGCCTCGTGGCTCGATGTCCGCTGTGCGGCGGTTGCGGCCGATCGCGGACCAGGCTCCTCTGGCAATAAGGCCAGAAGCAGACGTTAGGTCTGTTCGGCTGCCCACGATGTGACTGGACGGTCAAGTGCCTACCGTCCAAGTCGTAAGCGCGGGCTCATTGAACGCTTCGACCTTTAACTATCATCCGAAGCAAGCGCATAAACATCCGAACCACAGGTTCGTCATAGCCATAGACAATTAGCCCGCCATTGCGGATTATTGTCAATTCCCCATGCCTGTTCTGTACAGTCGACCATATTTACCTAAGGACAGAGGAAGTTGACGATTTCACAAAGGAAAAATATTCTGTGATCAGGCGCCCGGCATCGCTGTATCCATCGGTATTATATGGTTTTGCATGGCCCTGCCCAAGGCGGGAGCGCTGGTCTTCTCGATCTCGATCGACAGGCGGTCGAGTTGGGGTTAGAGCGCGATCTGACTCGGCACCCCTCCCTCCCCACGACTGCGTTTAGGATCCTAAATCCGGGGAAATATGCACCTAGATTGTTGTTAAATAGGCTTTGGTGCGATGAAGTCTCGTGACTTCCTTGGGAAATAAGATGGCAAGCTGTTTCGCTGAAAACTTATACGGAAAATATATGATTTGGAGCCTATTTTTTACCCTTGACGAAGAAACGAATGTCCCACCAGGCGCCATTCGGATCATCCCAACAAATTCAAAATGGAATGATTTCTCATATAATTTTAATTCGTTGATCTCAATTAATTCTCACGATAATCAACGACAGATTTCCATCCCCGCCTACGTCGTGCCTTTGGCGGGTTCGAGTCGGACTAACTTGCTGCGGTGGATAAATGAAAATCCTCGCTCGCTAAGGCATGGTCATGCTGGAAACACGGCAACCGTTTCGCATGGAAACCTGTTATTCGCAACCCTTGTCGGACATGAGCAGGGTTACTCGAACCTAGCGAAATGGGTGCGGAATGGCTCAGAGCTCAAGTCAATATTACTTGCTTTGAACGACGTAGTGTTTTTGAGGGATTCATCCTTTAGTTCGTATATCGGAAAGTTGCTGTTGGACCGCCCGTTTATTTTAGGCGTGCTGCGATCGCCCGCAGCCTATCGAGCTATGCGCCGCGGGATGCGTTTCTTCGAGGGACGTCAGATTGAAGATCAACCAGAAACAAGAAAGAACTTTACTTTCCGTGCGCAACTGCACGGATTTGACGATGGTATGCATGACTTTTCGGTTGAGTTCCAGGATGTAGGCGTCTTCGAGGACAGGCTTCACTGCCTTATAGGTGTCAATGGTACGGGTAAGACGCGATTGCTGAGGGAACTCATATTGTCACTAGGCAGGCTCTCAGGAGAAGCGAATCATACGGTTAATCCCTTCGATGAACATTCTGAGGCTATGTCTGATTGCGAATATGACGGTCAACTTTATAATCGCTTGCTAGTATTTTCCACAACCCCAGAATATCGCTTTCCTATACGTGCGGAACATGAGGGAAATTTCGAGTATCAGTATTTCAACTTGATCGAAGTCGCAAGGTCTCGTTCACATAGAAATGTGCAAAATTCCTTGACCCTTCTAATGGTCGACTTGATCCGAGATAAGACTCCATTCCAGGGCGCGTCGTTGACTAGGATTACGCTCCTCGAGCGCACACTGCGAGGCCATATCGACCTTGATAAGTTGTATTTGCCAGTGCTTTCGGATGTTGCGCAGGACAGTTCCAGCTACGAGGATGAGCACGGCGAATATTACGTCCGCGCCCGGGACGTTCTGCGGATGAATGAAGAGAGGCATCTGTCGTTCACGTCCGCCGTGGATACTGCACGCTCACTGGAATTTTTTGAGCAGACCGGCGAACGCAATCAGATACGCCGGCTACACCACAGCAGCGGCCAGCTTATTTTCTTCCGCTTTGCCCTTCGGCTGATTAGTAGCATCGATCAAGGTACGCTAGTGATTGTCGATGAGCCGGAAACCCATCTCCATCCTAACCTGATCTGCGAATTCGTAACGCTGTTGTACACCGTGCTGGCGGCGACAAAATCGATTGCACTGATTGCCACGCATTCGGCCTATGTCGTGCGCGAGGTGCCAACCCATTGCGCACATGTCTTCTCATTCGCGGAAGAATCGAGAAGGGTAAACATTGGACAGGTCCGCATGAAAACATTAGGAGCAAGTATAGACAGTATTTCGCAGACAATTTTTGGTGATTCCACAGCAAAAAAATACCATGAAAAATTTGCTAGAGACTTGTCCGAAAGTGGCATTTCTCGGGTGCAGTTGCTAGCCGAATATAAATCAGTGCTTAGCCCTGAATTGCTGATAGAAATTCGAGCAATGCAATCAGAGGACGCAAATTGATCTCCGTACCTCGTCCTCGCGTTAGGAATTCAAAAACCATCTCCGTTTTTGATGTATATGCGCCATCATTGTCGCCGCTGGCGCCGGATTTGAGGGCGGCTTATAGCGGCTACTATATAAATAAAGGCAATCCGTCTGTTGTTCTCCCTATTAATATGACGCAGCCAGGTAAAATATCGACTGACCAGAAGCAGGATTTAATAAGTCTTTATTCGACGACTTATAAAAAACTGAATGAAAACTACCGGCAGCTGGACTGGGTTTATGATTTGAGAAAATCCAACAAGCTGCCTTACTGCCCCATGTGTGGGAATGTCGGGCGCGATGCGTTGGACCACTACCTAGCGAAGGCGGACTATCCGGAATTTTCCATCCTTTCGTTTAATCTTGTGCCAACGTGCACTGCCTGTAATTCAAAGCGCAGCAACTCGGCAAACGCACCAAGAGTGCAACTGCCTTTGATACATCCGTATTTCGAAGGCCCGCGCCTTGATTGCCCTCTGGTTCGCGTTGAAATCGAAGCGGACGAAGGAACAGTGCTGCCGACTTATCTGATGCCATCGTTTCGGCTGGTACCCGCTATTCCAAAAACTGACCCGCTTTTTAAGCGGCTGGAAAACCACTTGAATAAGTGCGTGGAAGAAACACAGCTGCGGCGTTGGGTAACCGGGCGATGGAAGTTGTGGCGCATCAAGGCACCGCGTTACGAGCTGGTGGCTGATCTAGTCAAGGAGGTCGATCACGAGCTGCAAGCGGAAGTTGATGTTGGCGGCATGAATAATTGGACCGCTGCCTTTTTGCGTGGTCTGCTGGCTAATCCATCTGCCATGCAATGGATGATAAATAATCCGACGTCGTAAGAGCACCGTTTAAAGCCATCTCTGAATGCACGGCGGGTTGAGCGGAGACTAGCCGAGAATTTCGTGGAAATCAGATACAGATAACTGCGCGTTTTGCCCAGCATTAGATCAATCTCAATACAGGTGTCAGACTAAAATTTCGCCACCAAATTTTTAGTCTGATACCATTTAACTCCCGCGATTGACATGATTGTGACCTGCTCCCCGTGGTTAGTACGAAATCGATGTAGAGTCCGTTCACAAAGGAACGGCAATGAAGAAACGATTCACGGAAGAACAGATCATCGGCGTGCTGAAGGAGGCCGAGGCGGGGGCCAAGGTCGCAGACCTATGCCGCAAGTACTGCATCTCCGAAGCGACGTACTACAACTGGAAGGCGAAGTTCGGCGGTATGACCGTCTCGGACGCCCAGCGACTGAAGGAGCTGGAGCAAGAGAACAACAAGCTCAAGAAGCTGTTGGCTGAATCGATGCTGGACAAGGCCGCGCTTCAGGACCTTTTGAGCCGAAAGTAGCAAG
>NZ_QWFB01000051.1:0-9004 GCF_003576205.1 Achromobacter sp. K91
TGCTCGCTTCGCTACGCCGCTTTCGCTGGCGCCGCGTTGTTTGCAGCAGAGAAACGAGATTATGAAGAAGTTTTTTTCGCTTGTCAAGTCGGCGTCACAGACTGCGTTTCGCTTTCTTGCTTGCGACCTCTTCAGGTCTGCCTCTCTTAGCAGCCATCGAAATATCAGGGTTAACCCTAAGTTTTCGGCAACTGCCAAGCCCAAGACTATAACACGATTTTTGCAGATTGTGCAACCGGCTTTTGCCTAACTTGCTGCAATCCTTGCAATAACCGCGGGGCATTCATTTCTGACTGCTTTGCGGCAGACCTGGCTCGAATCTCTTGCCCGACCTGTTGTGCTTGCTTGGCCTCGCGGTTCAAAACTGTCCGAACTGCGAAGGAGCGAGACTATAGCACAGTTTTTTCGCGTGGCGCAAAAAGGCCGATCCCCCCGCTTGTTCAGCGGCTGCCCCGGTGGCCTCCCCTATATATAGTGGTGATTCCCGCGGTTGCCCCATATAGATAGTTGTCTTGTCCGCCTTGCCCTACGTTTACTATTCGCCTGTACGCCGCACCTTACTGGAGACGAACACGCTATGCCCCCAGCCATCGCCCTGAGCGAAGATATCCTGATCAATGTCACCCCCTTCGAAACCCGCGTTGCGCTGGTGGAACAAGGGTCGGTACAGGAGCTGCACGTAGAACGCAGCATCCAGCGGGGCCATGTCGGCAATATCTATCTGGGGCGTGTCGTCCGTGTACTGCCGGGCATGCAGAGCGCTTTCATCGATATCGGACTGGAGCGCGCGGCTTTCATCCACATCGCAGACCTGCGCGAGAACCGGGGCGAAAGAAGCCAGGGGCTGACTCCCACCCCGATCGAAAAGCTGCTGTTCGAGGGACAGACCATCATGGTTCAGGTGGTCAAGGATCCCCTGGGCACCAAGGGCGCACGACTTTCCACCCAGATCAGCATGGCGGGCCGGATGCTGGTTTACCTGCCGCACGATCCGCATATCGGCATTTCGCAGAAGATCGACGACGAATCCGAACGCATCCAGCTACGCGAACGCCTGCAAGCCTTGATGCCGGCAGAGGAAAAAGGCGGCTTCATCGTCCGCACGCAGGCCGAAGGCGCCAATGACGAGGAGCTGACGGCCGATCTGGAGTATCTGCGTAAATTGTGGACCAGCGTCCAGGCGGCGGCGCGCACCCAGCCGGCCCCCGCCCTGCTGCACCAGGATCTGACCCTGGCGCAGCGCGTGCTGCGCGACATGGTGGGCCCGAGCACCGGAACCATTCTTGTGGATTCCCGCACGACCAGTGCCGCGATGCTGGAATGGGCGCGCATCTATACGCCCTCGGTCGTGGGCCGCATCCAGCACTACAGCGGGGAGCGCCCCCTGTTCGACACCGCCAATGTGGACGATGAGATTGCCCGGGCGCTCTCTCGACGAGTGGACTTGAAGTCGGGCGGCTATCTCATCATCGACCAGACCGAGGCGCTGACCACGGTCGACGTCAATACCGGCGGCTTCGTGGGCGGCCGCAATTTCGACGACACCATCTTCAAGACCAACCTGGAAGCGGCCCAGGCCATTGCGCGCCAGCTGCGGCTGCGCAACCTGGGCGGCATCGTCATCCTGGACTTCATCGACATGGAGGAACAGGAGCACCGCGAAACGGTGTTGGCCGAACTGAAGAAGGCGCTGTCGCGCGACCGCACCCGCATGACGGTCAACGGCTTTACACAACTGGGGCTGGTGGAAATGACGCGCAAGCGCACCCGCGACTCGCTGGCGCATCAGCTATGCGAGCCCTGCCCCATGTGCGAGGCGCGCGGCAACGTGCGTACGCCGCGTACCGTCTGCTATGAAATCCTGCGCGAGATCCTGCGCGAGGCGCGGCAATTCAATCCCAAGGAATTCCGCATCCTCGCCTCGCAAGAGGTGGTTGACCTGTTCCTGGAAGAAGAAAGCCAGCATCTGGCGATGCTGGGCGACTTCGTGGGCAAGCGCATTTCGCTGGAAGTGGAAGGCGCGTACTCTCAAGAGCAGTACGACATAATTCTGGTCTAGTGTTCCGAGCTTCTCACCACTTATCAGAACTCCCCGCAAAGCCGCGTATATTCTCGCGTCTTTCTTTCTGGGCTTCTCACGAGCTATCCTCCCATCTCGTACAAAATGGGTAGCTAGGTGGGTAGCCAGAAGATGCAGCTACCCAAATCGAGGGAGTTATGGCGACAAAGCGCGTATTGCAGGGCCTGCTGACCGACATCCATATCAAGAACTGGATCCGCGCCGGCAAGCCGGTGGCCAAGTCTGACGGTGGGGGGCTTACCTTCACCCTGTCGAAATCCGGGACGGCCACCTGGGTGCTGCGCTACCGCATGCCAGGCCGCCGGGCCGAGGCGACAATCGGGAACTACCCGGATATCTCCCTGGCCGAAGCCCGCAAGGAGGCCAGCCGCCTACGTGCCATGATCGACGCGGGGAAAGACCCGGCCGCCGAAAAACGGGAAGCCAAGCAGAAGGCCAGGACCGCGAAGAGCATCGGGTGGCTGGTCGACGACTACAAGGAAAAGGTCCTCAAGCATCTGTCAGGCTCCACGAACCGGAGCTATAAACGCCAGCTCGTCCGAATAGAGGACGAATGGCGATCGCGGCCAGTGGAGGAAATCACCCACACTGACGTCATCGAGCTGATCAGCAGGACGAAATCAGGTTTCAAAACCCTCAAGTCTGGCTGGCGCGAGACGGAGACCCTCTACATCGTCATCCGGGAGATTTTCAAGCACGCCGCCGGCCAGCGTATCGTGGTGATCAATCCCGGCGTGGGGATCAGCTTGGAGGCGATCATAGGGAAGCGGCCGAAAGCCAAGGCGCGGCTTATGCTCACCGATGACGAGATTGCCGAGTTCATGCAAGCCAAGATGAACCGCCAGAATCAGCTAAGCGTGTGGATCATTGCCGCGACCTGCGTGCGTGTGTCCGAGTTCACCAACGCCCAGCGGCAGCACATCAGGACAGACGAGCTGACCATAAAGCGCCTCGGTGCCGGCCTATGGCACGTACCGGAATCGAAAACTGGGGCGGGCACGGACATCCCTCTGCCGCCGCCAGTAGTGGAGTGGTTCCGCGAGCTGGATAGCCTGGCGCTGGATTCCCAGTACATCGTGCCGGCGCGGTCAGTGGCAAGGCTCAAAAAACACGGCGGGGATGCGCCTATTCAGAAAGACGGGGTGTGGGGGGCCATCAACTACTGGATCCAGAACTACCAGCCCAAGGTCCGGCGCTTCACCCCGCACGATCTGCGCTCCACCGCGAAATCGCACATGCGCGCCCTCGGCGTCGGCCGCGATATCTCCGAGATGTGCCTGAACCACAAGCTCAAGAGCGTGGAGGGCATTTACGACCAGTACAGCTACTGGAAGGAGCGCCGCGAGGCACTGACGCTCTGGGTCAACCACTTGGTGGAGTGTCGCGGCTCAGTTGAACCGACCTCCGCTGGCGCTCGAAAGGCGATCGCCATATTGCACAATAAGTCACGAACATCCAAGCGATAGTTAGTCAGGACTGTCAGCAGATACCCATTCCAACAAATTACACCGACCATCACATTCTGTAGAATCATGACCCATCAAGCGAATGCAAAGGCCGCCGGCCGCAACGGAGCGCTCATTAATGGCACAGTCTGACTCAAAAGCTGCCGGCAGCACCTACTGTGTTGTTTTTGAAATATCGAACGAACGCGCAGTACAGCTAACAAATTTCTTGCGAGAACAGTGTCCTGCCGTATGTCCCCTTACGCAATCGGCCTGGATGGTAAGGAGCGAAATGACTACAGAGCAGCTTCGCGATGAACTTCGTCAGTTCGCGCCAGATAAAACGGATCGAGTGTATGTTTTTAATACAGGCGGAATCGGCGCATGGCGCAATCCCATTTCCGACAAACATACCGATTGGCTAAAAAAATACTTGTGAGATATAGATGGGAGCCCAAGAGGATGGAGTAATACGCGCCCAGCGCCGCCGCGTTGAGCTGGTTCTGACATTTGAAGTTCACGAGCACGAACTTCAATCGCTTCAAGAGGGAGAGAGCGTTGGAGTTGACCTGACTTTCGCCGTCGCCTTCCTATCCATAGCAGCATCGGCTGTGTTCACCCTATCGACAGCGACATTTGATAACTCGACCGTCAAAATGTTCGCTATTGCTAGTTTGTTTCCGGGCGCTCCCGTTGGTTTGTATTTCTTATGGCGCTGGAATAAGCTCCGTCAGAGGAATGGAAATCTCTGCAAAAAGATTCGTGATCGAGGTCAAGAGGCCCCCGCAACGCCTCCGAAAGACGGCCAACTACAGGCGACTGCAGAAGTTCCCGACAAGCTCCCGTCCGAAACGCCTTTCGTGAACAAGTGAATCCGGGTTTCCCAGCCAAATCGAGGGACCACTCCAATCATGCAGTTACCTGCTGGGTTCGGATAGCTTGACCCTATACTGGCCCTTCCGATGGGAGGGACCATGTGCAGCCACTATCAGACCCTGAAGGATGCCGAGTACCTGCTGAAGAAATTCGGGGTGCCAGAGAAGCCGAAGGCCATGGGCGAGTACGACATGTGGCCGAAGTATCAGGGGCTGTTCGTGCGGCGGCCACCCGAGCACGATGCGGGCGATGAGGCTGTGCCGGAAAGGGAGGCGATCGTGGGCCGCTGGGGCATGATCGCGCCTGGCACACCGCCGGAAAAATTGCCGCAGGCGGAGAAAATCTACACTTTCAACGCCAAGAGCGAGACCGCACACACCCTGTGGACTTTCCGCCTGGCTTGGGCCAAGGGCCGGCGCTGCATCATCCCGGCCGACGCGATCTTCGAGCCCGACTGGCGGTCGGGCGCTGCGGTGGCAACCCGCTTCACCCGCGCCGACGGCGCGCCGCTGGGCATCGCCGGCCTGTGGGACCGCTACCGGGACGCCGCCGGCCAGTGGCAGGAGAGCTACACCATGCTCACCATCAACGCCGACCAGGATCCGCTCTTCCAGAACTACCACCAGGCCGGCAAGGAAAAGCGCATGGTGGTCATCCTGCCGGAGGGCGCCTATCAGGACTGGCTCACAGCCCCGGTGGCCGACACCCGCGAATTTCTGGTGCCC
The DNA here is from genome assembly GCF_003576205.1 of Achromobacter sp. K91. NCBI lineage: Bacteria > Pseudomonadati > Pseudomonadota > Betaproteobacteria > Burkholderiales > Alcaligenaceae > Achromobacter > Achromobacter sp. K91. The sequence goes on from NZ_QWFB01000051.1 coordinate 5,127, forward strand.
TACCCGGCCGAGCGCTTGGTAGCCAGCCCCATGGGGACGGGAAAGTCCGATAGCTGACCCCGATTGCAGACGGAATATACTGGATATAAAACCAGTGTTTTCCGCCATGCCGTTCAAAGACCCGCTCACCTTCGCCGACCTCCGGGCCATCCGGGAGCGTCAGCCCTGGAACCCTGATGTGCTCTCCCTGCTCTGGGAGGTGAAGCGCCTGCGCGCGGCCATGCTGCGCCTGCACCAGGTGTCCTTCGAACTTAAGCGGCCTGCCGGCCTGACGGGCGACATCTACGACGATCTGCTGGCGGGCCTGGCAAGGGAGCCCTGTGTATTGGAGCGCGGCCAGATGACGGCCGAGCTGCTGGAATCGCCGCGCAAGCTGCGCAAGGGGATGGCGCCGCGGTGACGGTGCAAGCACTTGGCCCCTTCCTATTGCATCAAGCACTAATTTCCTTGGGTAACAAAGCTCGACACTCATGCAAACAGAGTCCATCGTCAGCCTTAGGATACAAGCCTACAAGGAGGTGCGAAATGGAGGACCTACTTCACCGAGCTGGTCGAGAAGCTGCAAGGCACGGTGTACCACTTTCCGCTTGTCCGTTCTTGGTGGCCGCTAATATGCCCGGCCACACAGGCGAAACACCAGCCAAATGGAAGGCCAAGTTGTCAGCGTGGGAAGCGGGCTGGAAGGAGGAAACCGAGGCACGGCTGGCGGACCTTAGACGCCGAACACTCCAACTGCTCGACGACTGAGGGCGCCGGATTGCTAGGGCTTGGCCCAAGCATCGACCACGGACTGATGCCGGGCGGCGCACTCGGCATACTGGAACGCCAGCGCGGCATGAGCCTGCGCCAGGTCGTCCCACGCTGGCGAATCAACGCGCGGGATCGGCGGGCACGGCGCGCTGAGGTTGACGGGCAGCGTTGGCCGCGTCGATGGCTTCGTTGGTTGCGCGCACCCGGCCAGGGTCGCGCACGCAGTCAGCAGGCAAAGGGCGCTGAACGATTTCACGGGTATACCTCTCGATGACCTTGGGCTGGGCAGTGGCGAGCATGTGCGCGGTGTCGGCCAGGCTCTGCGACAGCCCGGTCAGCCGCTCGGCCTCAGTCTTGAATTCCTCCAGGCCTGCCACGCGGTGGGCCTCCTGGCACTCGGCCCGGCCCGCTTCGCGCTGGCTGTGCCCGTACCAGGCCACTCCAGCGCCGGCCACGCCCAATACCATCGCACCTGCGACGCTGGCCGCGGCGTAGCCCTTCCAGCCAATCAACGCAGTCCCGATAGACATAGCTCACGCTCCGCAAGTCGGCGGTTGTACAGGCCTCGGACGAACTTCCCATCTGCATACGACCAGGCGGGCTTGCCATCTGGGCCATGCGCCAGGGCATTGCAGCCCTCGGCGATACGCCCCGCATTGATCAGGCCCACTGCCCGACTCGCGCACGTGCTCGGCACGCCGAAGTTGTGCGAATGGCTGCTCAGAGCATCGAAGATCGGCTGGCTTATGACCACGTCGATGCAATCGGCCAGGTCAAGCTGCCCCTTGCCAACCACCATCCGCTCCACCTCGGCGCAGCGCTCCGGCGACCAGTAGTCGCCCACCACTACGGGATAAGGGCTGGTGTGCTTCGTGATGCCCTTGCAGACGGTCGGCAGGTTCTTCGCCAATTTATCGGCGTAGACGACGTTCTGGCCTTCCCCCTCCCAGCGCCCCAGGAACTGCTGGAGATCCGTCGAGAACAGCGCCAGGGCGCCAGAGACAACAAGGGCGGCAGCGCCGCCCGTGACTCGAGTGCCTACTTTCATAGCTCGCACCTCTCACGCAGGGCCGCCATACGCGCCTCGCTCTCCGCTTGTTCACGCCGATCGCGCCGGCGCTGGTAATAGAGATTGGCGAACAGGCCCACCACCGCTACGAGCACTCCCGCCCAGCCGATCCAATTGACCTGCGCCGCCCACCCAACCACGCCAGTAATGGCGCCCGCGTCTGTCGTCCGGCTTGCAGCTCGAATGGCCACGTCATCCAGATTCATCCTCTTGATCCTTTGGGGCATAGCGCCTCCGTATGGACGAAAAAAACCCGCCAAGGCGGGACAGGTAGAACAAGAAAAATCTATTTGAGTTACAACTTGCGGCTTTTGCTCCTATGAAACCCTGGTCCCGCCGTCAGCCCCGCCGAAAGCCTGCCCCGACCCTTGCCGAGGCGCTTGCGCGCTATCTGGCCGAGGTTTCATCCACCAAGAAGGGGCACGTCTCCGAGCAATCCATCGCACGGATCTGGCGCGCCACCCGCCTAGCCATCCGCCCGGTCGATCGCATCCGCAGCTCCGACCTGACGGAACTGCGCGATGCATGGCTCAAGGATCGAGCGCCGGCCACCGTGGTGCGGCGCATGGCATTCCTGTCCCACGTCTACACAGTGATTCGCAAGGATTGGGGCTTTGATCAATTGGCCAACCCTGTGCAGTTGGTACGCCGGCCCGCAGTGGACGATGCGCGCGACCGACGTCTCTTCGATCGGATAACATTGCGCGGCGTCTCAGATGACGACTGCCCGCGCAAGGAGCTGGAATGGATCATTCGAGCCACCAGATCCGCGGAATTGCCCACCATCCTGACGGTTGCTAAGGAAACAGGCATGCGCCGATCCGAGGTAGTCGGCATCCAGCGCGAGCACCTCGACCTAATGCACGGCGTGGTGCATCTGCCCCACACGAAAAACGGCCGCGCCCGCGACGTTCCTCTCACCCCTCGAGCACGCGAAGCGCTACGGCGCTGGGTAACGGGAAAGCCGATGCGCGGCCGCATCTTCGCGATGCAGCCTGGCTCAGTCACTCGGGCCTTTATCCGCGCCCGCCGCCGCGCTCGACTCCGGTATGAGGGGATGTGTCGGCACTTTGGTCGGCGACCCAACTCGGCGTACTTCCGCGACCTACGCTTCCATGACCTGCGACATGAAGGCACATCCCAGCTCGCAACCGTGTTTCAGATTCATGAGCTGGCCAAGGTAAATGGCAACGTCGACACCCGCATGCTATTGCGCTACTACCACCCACACGGACGCGAGCTGGCGCAGAAGTTGGCTCGCAGCCCGCTAGGCCGACGGCAATTGGAAGAAATGCGCCGCGAGCGCGAGGTCGAGCCGGAAGCCATGGCGTTGGCTGCCTAGCAGCTAGGGCTGGGGCGTGAAGTCTTCCACCGATTGAGGAGGCTCCACAGCCGTTAGCCAAGCAGGCAATTCGCCCCAACCTCCATAGGTGACCTTGCCCTCCGCCGTCTCGGTTTCCGTTCCGATCATGTACGGCGAGCCCGTATCGACGATCCAAAGCGGCGTCGCGCGATAGTCGTCGACCATCTCCCACGAGTCGCCCACCCTGCGCGGCCATTTCCCCGCCGGCGGAATCGGCGGCGCTTCTTCGTACGCGCCGTACGGCACGTTATACGCTCCGGGGGTCAGTGCCAGTTCATTGGCGACAGTCTTGTACAAGTACAAGCCATCCGCGTCGGTCTGAAAAACTTCTTTCTGCATACTCTTCTCCTTAGAAATGGAATTTGCACTGCAAATGCGCGGGCGTTGGGGTCATCGCAGCAGGACGCCTTCAAGTCACATAGCCATCTGGAAGTTTTCACTAGCGGCAGCGGCTCGGCGTACACGCTGGTTGACTTTGGCGGGCGGACCGCTTCGGTCTTGAGTGCTTCGAACGTTCCAACGGAGCTCACCGGAGGCGTCGAAACTCGACCTCGGAACGTCAGCTATCAACCCAGGATCCACGCCTGACGACCGCCTCACTGCAAATGCGAGAGCGCTGGGTAGCCTCCAAAGCTCGCAGCTTCAGGCTCACGCGCACAATCTTCGATACAGCAATACGGCGGCGAACGAGCAATG
>NZ_QWFB01000076.1:0-8993 GCF_003576205.1 Achromobacter sp. K91
CCATGGGTTTCGATCAGACATTTAGCGATTCCGGATCACCCTACCAGAAGCTGGCGAGCCTGGTGAGTGGCGTGCGCCGCGAAACTTTTGAATTGCGCCTGGGCATGGTCGAGACGCCGGACTGGCGGCTCGGTGAACACCGAGGCGCTGGCGCGCATCGCCGATGCATCCGGTCAATCGCATCGACGAAATGCTGCCCTGGGCTGTCGCCGATCAACTGCGGGCAGCGTAAGCCCTACACTATCGGAGTACAGTCGCCCACACGGTAAAGCCAGACTGTTACCTACGATGAGACTCGGCCTCACATGACGGCAGTTCACCGTTGCCGCCTTAATAGTAATTCCCCTTCTCCGGCAGGACGAAACAAGAACGTGGCACACAGATCTCCCTCTATTCCTACAAGCGTATCGTCATTCTGGAAAACCGACGCACTCCCTCCATAGCTTTCTCGATCTGGAACACCGATTTCGGCGCGGAACCTGTTTTCCGTCAAATCGCTTGCTGAGAATTTCCTGCCAAGGCCGACAGTTCTGGCCTCTTCAAGAAGCAGGCGCTCAATTGACGGGCCTTCTCCATTCGTCGAGTGAATGACAATTCTTTCGCCGTTAAGATTGTGATGAACATGTACGAGCTCGTGAAAATAGGCGATGGCGTCCAAATCGACGCGGTTGATTTTGTTGGTTGTGCGGAGGAAATCGGCTACTGATAAATTGCTGTGAACAATGGAGCCGGTTCCCTTGCCGTTTGACGCATCGATACTGCTCATTGGATCTACGCCAAGATAGCTGGAAGCAAGATCAAGCACTATTGCGGGTGTAGCTTGCGTTCCGGCCAAGGATCGATTTTGTATGCGCGTCGCTCCAGCATCAACAGCGCTCAATAGCTGTGCCCCGATGTTTGTAGACGCTATTCGTTCGATAGCATCCTCCAGTCTGCGAAAGCTCTGAGCATCATTTCCAATGACCGCCAGCTCGGAGCGCTCGCGAAGCCATACAACCTTGGATTCAGACCTAAGTTCTGAGACGCCGCGCGATGAAGGGGCTCCAACCGGAACAACATTTATTGGAGGAAGGACGGGCTTCTTCCGCGTCTTCCGGCCTACTGATGGCGGGATGCTGAGATCACTATTCATCAGACCACTGTTGTCTGGAGCGTTCTGACGCGTGGTTTCCACCGCATCGTTTTTGGCTAGATCATTTGCTCTTTGAGAGCGATCAATACGATCTCCCATTAGGCCGAGAGAATCAGACTCTGTAACCGGACTGTTCCTCACCATGCAATAGAGATTCAGCCCGTCAACGGTGCCTGCCGGATCGGCGCTGACCCACCTCCCGATCCAGGGTTGGTAATAGCGGAAACCGTAGTTATACAGGCCAGCGGCGTCGCGCTCCTTGCCCGAATAGCGGATGGTTTTGTATTTGACCTCGCTCGTTGAGCGGGATGCCCAGACGGCGGTGCCGCCGTAGGGGTAATACTCCTCCTGGGTGATGATCTGTCCGGCGGCATCAAGCTCAAGCTGGCAAGAGCCCTGGCGCTCGCAGATCTGGTAGCGCAGCTGCGGTGGATTGGTGTCTTGATCGCCCGAGGGCCAGTTCAACACCCGAGCGCCGTCGTCAAGCACAATGACCTCCAACTGCTCGCCGGTCACACCGTTGGCACGCACCTCCAGCCCCGGCAGGTAGATGGCATCCGTGGTTTGCTTCATTTGTCCGCCCGTCAAGGCGTGGGCGGTTTTACGCACGCGCTGGCCGTCACCGCCATAGACGTAGCGCTCGCGGTCGCTCTGCGACAGGTCGGCGTTGCGGTAGAACGTGACAAGCTGCTGCAGTTGATTCAGGCCAGTCCAGACCAAGGGCTGTAATGTGTTGCCGTCCAGGCAATTGGCGTTGCCCGCGGCATCGAAATATGTCGAACCGATGCTCTCCGGATTCAGGGTAGAGGAATAAATGATGGGATTGGCGTCGCTGACGGAGCGGTTGCTGCCCGCGGCCACGTGCATCGTGCGCGTTGGTGGTGCCGTGCCGGTTCCGGCGGTACTCCGGATATGGATCAAGTTCCCGCCGGTGTCGTAGTCGTAGGTGCGGGTATAGGCGCGGTAGTTGGCGCTGTCGGGCGGCGCAAACGCGCTGGGTGAGTCCGTGCCCGAAGGTGTGCCCACGGCGTTTTCGCGTCCCTTGGCGCTGATGAGCTGATAGAGCGCGTCATACGTGTATGCGCGTGCGGCGGTGATGCTTCCGTTATTGAAATACGCGGTCTGTGCGGCGTTGTCGGTCAGATTGACGACATTGCCCACCGGGTCGTAGGTGTAGACGAGGTCTTGCAAGACGGCGGCGGGCGCGGCCCGGCTCACCTTGATGCCAAGCACGCGCTGAGTGGTCTGCGGCTCGTAGGTGTAGGAGGTAGTCACGCCATTGGCGTCGGTCTTGGTCTCGATCTGGCCACCGGCGGCGTAGGTGATGGCGGTCGTGACAGGCGTTGGCTTGCCGCCCTTTGGGGTGACTGAGCCTGTGGCCTTGCGCCCCGCGATATCGTGGGTCGTGCTTTGCCGGTGGCCTCGGGCATCGGTCTGCTCCAGGACCTGGCCCACGGCGTTGTAAGTCCAGGTCGTGGAGTAAGTCTCCGTCTCTAGTTCGGCCTGCCTGTCGGCAGGGTTGTCGCTGGTCCAGTCGCTGGCCGTTTCTGGGGACAGAAGACTGCGGTCTTGCCGCTGGGGCGCTCCCTGCACGGTGTAGCCGACTTCGCTCGCGTCCAGCAAGCCGGCGGCGTCGTAGTGTTGGATCACCTGACCACGCAGGTTGCTGTTGCGCGGATCGGTGGGGTCGGTCTGGCCACAGCCCCTCTCAGGCGGAGTGGCATCCCCATACACCCAGCGCTCACGCACGGCGGGAGCTTGGCCCTCGAGCGTCTCCGTGCGCGACAGAGGGCGCCCCAGGGCGTCGTAGGTGTAGGTCTGGATGGTGTCACGGGCATCGCGCTGCCAAATCGGACGCCCGGCAATATCGTGGAAGGTCTGGGTCTGGCCCGCATCGGCGCTGACGGTTTGCAGCACCTGGCCCGAGAGGGCAGGGGTGTACTGGAAATTGAGCGTACCCGTGCCAAAAAAGCGGGCGTCCTGGCTGGTGAGCGGCTGCCCCAGATCATTGAAGGTATTGCGCTCAATGCATTGCGTGACCACCTCGCCCGGCCGGCTACGGTTGTAGCGCAGCGTGCGCACGGCCAGGCCACGGTTGTCGCGCACCGTGATGCCTGGGGTTCCCGCGCAGACTGTGCTTGACACCGCGACCTCGCAGAATGTGAAGGACACAAAATCTCATGCGCACTCGGACTACCAAAATACCTTACCCCGGCCGCGCGAGTACGCTTGCGATATTGGGCCCATTACGTTTGATTGCGTGTCTACACGGTACTGTGCGAACGTTTGCAGCGCCCGCTCGGCCGCTTGTGCGCTGGCGGTCGGCCTGCACGCCCAGGGCCAGGTACACCGCCTTGTTGGTGACCCCGCCGTCGTCGCGGATCTTGACCCGCAGCGCGTCGAAGAACACCACCGGGCACATCGCCTCCTGCGACCGGTTCTGCCAGGCGATGGTCTGGGCCATGACCTTGTCGGTGACCGAGCTGATGAAGTCTGGCGATACCTCGGTGCCGTAGCTCTCGGCCAAGGCTTCGAATTCGAATAGCGCAGAGATGGCACGAGAGCTCTGTTAGCGGAAACCGGCCAACGAATTTCCAGAAGGGGAGCCGTTCATAAGTAGACGGCAATATTTCAAAGACGCTCGTCAGCGCAATAGATAATCTTGCCACCATAGGAGTTGCCTCCCGTCTATCGACGCTAATCATGGACACGAATCGATAGGAGCATGTACATTGGAGCCCCATAATTCACCCACTGCGTCAGCAGTCGACTCGTCACCCACGCGCTATGACCTGCTGACCCTTGTCTTGCATTGGCTGACAGCCATCTTGGTCTTGGCACTGTTCGTGTTGGCCGAAGTCTGGGACGATTTGCCCCGTGGCACGCCCACTCGCAAATTGCTGCAATCGCTGCACATTTCCTTCGGCATACTTTTTGCCGCCATCCTGACGGCGCGTATCGTTTGGCGCGTAGCAGCCGGGCGGCGCCTGCCCAGAGTGGATAGCGGATTACGCGGTCTGGCCGGATCCTGTGTGCATATATTGCTCTATGGGCTGATGGCCGCGCAGGTCGTACTGGGTTTCCAGCTCCGATGGGCGCAGAGCGAGCCTTTTTCGTTTTTCGGATTGTTCGACGTGCCCACGCTTATCGATATCGGCCACGACCAGGCCAGCGCCATCAGCGATCTGCACTACAAGGTTGCCTGGGCCATTGTGATCCTAGCCGGCTGCCACGCGATGGCGGGGCTTGTGCACCACTATTGGTGGAAGGACGGAGTGCTGCGCCGCATGTTGCCCGCGCGCCGAGACGACTAGTAGCGCCAGGCAATAATGGCTCTAGGGCACCGTGGCGATGGTAACGCCATGAGCTCTGGTAAATGGTTCGACGTAGGCGCGTTTCAGAAGGAAATTGTGCTTGCGACCGCGCCCCCAGCCTCCGCCTCATCATCGCTTGAGGCTGGGCCAGATGAAAACGCCCCAGCCCGTGAGGGGGCTGAGGCGAATACCCGACGGTAGCCGGCAATAAATGCGCCGCGGGTAGGCTGGAATCTAACACGAATCGAACCGTGCCGGCCTTCTGCAGACAGCGCGATCGCCGCTCGGGAGAGGGGAGGGACGGTCGATTCCGCTGCAGTGCCGAGCTGGATAGTAGTCGAGAAGAATCTCACCCGGTGCCTGGAGCGGATCTTCATCCGTTTGGGTGGGTGCGAGGAGATGTCAGCGCTTGAATGCCCAGATTCGGGTATCGGCAGCATTTTCCCAAGAATACTAAATTCGTTTTCGACGAAGACGGAGATGCCATGGCTGAACGCGCGATTATTCGAAAAGGGGATCGAACCTCGCATGGCGGGACAGTGGCCGAAGGCCTGCCCACATCGATGCTTCTCGGACGAGAAATCGCCCTGGTGGGCCACAAGGTTGTGTGCCCGAAGTGCAAGGGCGCCTTTTCCATCCTGGCGGACCCAGGGCGCAATCATTCCTTCATGGGCAACGACACCGCCGTGGAAGGGATGCGCACCGCATGCGGAGCGGTATTGATTGCTTCGCAGATGGTGGCGCGTATCGGTGAGGCCGAAGGCTTGTCCGGCCCCGCGAGCCAGGCGACGCCGCAAAGCGACACCCTTTGCCAGGAATGCTTGGAGTCGGCGGCACGCACTGCCGCAACGACCGTGGCGCGAGGGTAGCGCAGTGACGACTCAAGTCGAGGAATACCTGAACACGCGTCAACAGCAAACGGTCTATCCCCTGCGGCTATATGGCTTGGTGGATGGGTTGCTATACGCAGAAGGTGTAGCCGGAGTTCCCTTGTCCCGGTCCTCATGTTGCATTGCGCTATTCGACGGCACGGCAGATGAAGCGCTGGCCAATGCCGGTCCTTGGCTACTGGATTGCTCGGCCGACCGAGATAGTCATATGCCTGCGCTGCAACGGATGGGCGACAGCGCGTTGGGATGCATTTGGATTATCAGCAGCTATGCGCCGGAGGACTTGGCGGCGGCGTTGCGTACGCGATTAGATGTGCGCATGCCCAACGGCACGACCGCGCTATTGCGTTACTACGATGCGAGACTCACGGACGACATCACCGCGCTCTTGGACCCAGCTCAACGTGCTGTGTTTTTCGCACCCGTCCAGGATTGGCTGACCCAACGGGACGGACAACTCACCAGGATTTACCAGGCCCATGGCGCTTGAACTCACGCCGCAGCAAGTCGCAGGCCTATGCGCAATTGACGCAAAAGGCTTTGTTCAGGCCGTCGAGCAAGATATCGCGCGAGACTATCCCGGCCTTTCCCGAGCCGGGTTGACCGAGCGGCTTGCCGCCGCCTTGGCGCAGGCGCGCGCCATGGGAATTGATGAAGGTGCGAACCTGGTTGACTTCCTCAGAACCGAAGCGCTCGTGCCAGGTTTTTACAAGCAACCGGGGCTGCGTTCTTGGATGGAAAAATCTGGGCGTCCGGCCGATCAGCGATTTCATGACTTCATGCAGGTGATGCGGTGGCAATCGCGTCACGACGCGGACAGACAACCAGCGGAGTAGAGCGATATGCCAGGACCGTTGGCAATTCCCATAGCCGGCTGGATCGCGGAAGCTATTGCGGCGGCACTCGCCCGAGCTGCCGCAGGGGCCGCAGTGGGCGCGGTACTGGGCGGCGTCGCCACCTTGCCGGGTGATACGCCACGCGAGGATAGTGAAGCCAAGCCTACTGATCGCGCCTTACCGAGAACTGGGGAGCCTTGCAAGAAGTGCCCGCCAGATCTGGGCTTGATGGTCAGGCGCAGGCACGGCGTGAACTGGAACGCCTACGAATACCAGGCAAGGGTAACGGGATTTGCCTACGACACCGAGTATTGTCAGTGGAGTGATGAATGGAACTGGAAGGGAATTGCCCTCGGCAACCCCTTTGATATCGACTTCGACGGCTTCATATCGGCGGAGTGTCTGCTGCAAGAGGCGAAAGGGGACTACGATCAATTCATCGGAGATGATGGCAAATCCGAGCCCTGGTTCGGTGGCTTCAAGAAAATGTCCGAGATCATCGAGCGGCAGGCCACTGCGGTGCATTCCAATCCGCCTACGAGACTCCTTTGGTATTTTCAAACACCGAATACCAGAGAGCGGATGCTGTCAATCTTGCAGCGATATCGCGTAAGCTCCACATACTATCCATGAGATCCCTTCATGCTTATTACTGCTCAATTCAAAGCCCCTGCGCTACGTTCAGACGATTTTTCCGCGCAACTAGGAAAAGTGCTTCCCATAACCACGGCGATAGACCAGCAGACCAAGAGCCAGATCGGGTGGTATGCACAGGGAGATAGTCTTGATGAGGCCCTGCTTTATCCAGTTTTCGATGCTGGCGCTCCAACGACTTCCATTTTGGCCGTGTTGAGGCATAGATATGCAAAAGACGCAACTGTGACGCATGTTGCCATATGGAATGGGGCACAAGAACGCAGTGAGGGAGTTTCCGTATCGATTCAAGTTGGTAGCGGGCTCTTTCCTAACTCGTTGGATATTGAGACGATAGACGATGCGCTCTTCGAAACGGTTGGGAAGATGGCAGTTCTTGTTGGGGCAATCATTGACGTTCTGGAGCCCCAATACGTCTCTGTTCAACCACAAGCCTACTCCAGCATGAAGGTCTTCGACGACAAGCCCGGCGTAGGGTGGATGCTGTATCTTCCCCAGGCACTCACCGCCGAACAAGTCCCTGAAGCCCAAGCACTGATTCCCGTTCCCTCTGCCGGAAAAAAGCAGACTGGCACTATCATCGTCAGCGTAGCTGATGAAGTGTTTTCGCTGGCCAATCCTAGCCATGTTGATTTGGCGAACCGTATTGAGATGCGCCTGGTGGATCAGGACTTGCTGCCACGCTACGCAGACCTGTAATCCTTGGAGTGCCTCCCCAACGTTGCTGGCCGAGCAGAGTATCGCCGTCAGTGAGCCATGTCGAGTCCGCCATAATGAAACAAGATGCCCAGCACGAACCGCGCCTTGTTTCGATAGCCTCGCGCCTTCACGCGCATGGCCCGGATTTGGCTGTTCAACGCTTCGGCCCGGGTGTTGGACACCTTCAAGCGCATGGCATTGAGGATGCCCCAGAGCCGCGTCTCGATCTAGTTGGCCACGCCGCGCAACGCCATGATGCCTGAGCGGCGAGCCGCCTGGATCCACACTTTCCACGCCTTGGCCACGTGGAAATAATCGAACGCGACCTTCTCTAGCGCAGGCCGTCTTCGACAGTTGGCACACGTCGTGCCGACGATACGATCGTCACGTAATCCCGCCCCTTGGCGAACGCGACTTCATCGACGCAGATGTGGACATCGCTGGCGACACGGCGCCGACCTAGCCCCCGACCCACCGCCCGGACCGTCGGCGCCCGCCACTGGCCCAGCCAAAGAGGAGGAGGGCGCGATCGCGCAACCCGATGAGTGAATCGTCACAGGTGGCAAGCAATTGTTCGAATGACTCCCGGGTGAGGGCGTCCTTGCGAGCGAGACGCACGCCGCGCCGCGCGTACGCCGCACAAAGGCGAGCCATTACCGTCTGAACCTCGCGGCTGCGGCAGGGGTTGAGCAGCGCGCGGCTCTCGTGTGCCGCCGACAGCACGGCCAATCGATGGCGCACGGTCGCCGGAGTAAAGGGACCAGGCAGGCGTTTAACCTTGACGCTTACCAACGCCCGGTCGATCTCCGGCGGCAGATCGTGAGCGAGGCTGCCGCGCTCGGTGAGATGTTCGGCGCGATCGGCGATGAACTGCAGCACCACCGAGACAGGCGCGGGCAGCGTGAGGTCATAGCCGTACCGTAACCGGTACCAGGCGCTCCAGTAGTGCAGGGCGGCCCGATAGGAGGCGACGATATTGCCCGAACTGCCCTCGCGCACCAGGGCCTGCAGCGACTTGGCGCTTTCGCCCAGGGCCCGAAGCGTCTGGGCGAGGTCATCGGCCGGCGTTGAATCGCTTTTGATTTCGAGGCACAACCGCTAATTTTGTCACGTTCTCATTTTGGTATATCAAGTTGAGCTATAGCTCAATCTGACGAGGCAACTAAAAAAAATGGACCAGCATGAGCGGTTGTGTGGCCGACATCAAAGGCGATCTGGCAAAGCACAAAGGCAGTGCGCCGGTCAGGGATGTAGGATGCCAATCTATGTCGGCCCTACGAATCGGGGGCAATACAGGCGAAAGGGGCGTATGGTCAATCGGTGTAGCGGTACCCCCAAGATCACGGTGCGCGACAACCGCGGGCAGACGGTGCGCACGCTGCGCTATAACCGCAGCGCGGCCGGTGACGTGGCGACGCAGTACGTGGACGCGCAGGTCTATAACGATCTTGGGCAGCTCAAGGCCAGC
>NZ_QWFB01000079.1:0-7607 GCF_003576205.1 Achromobacter sp. K91
CGGCTGCCATATCCTGGCGGACCTGCGCGCCCTGCCGCGCGCGGGGCTGCAGCGGCGCAGCGCCCCCGAACTGCTGCAGGCCCTGGACGCCGCCTACGGCCTGGCGCCCGAGCTCCACCGCTGGGTCGAACCGCCACACCAGTTCTCGCGCCGCATCGAACTCACCGACTACGTCGAGCACACCGACGCGGTGCTGGCGGTGGCGCGCCGCCTGGCCGAACAGCTGGGCGGCTGGCTCAGCGCCCGGCAACTGGCGGTACGCCGCGTGGTGCTCAGCATGGAACACGAACGCGGCCGCCACGCCCGGCCGCCCACCGAACTGGAACTGGCCCTGGCCCAGCCGGTCTGGCAGGCGCCGCAGATCCTGCACCTGCTGCGGGAAAAGCTGGCGCGCTTCACACTGGAAGCGCCCGTGATCGCCGTGGCGCTGCTGGCGCCCGACACGGTCGAGCAGCCCGCCGCCAGCACCACCCTGTTCCCCGAGCCCGGCGGCACGCCTGCCGACCATGCCCGGCTGCTGGACCTGCTGGTGGCGCGGTTGGGCCGCGACCAGGTGCGCCACGCCCACCCGGTACCCGACCACCGCCCCGAGGCCGCCAACGCCTGGGGCGACGCGCTGTCGCCGCCCCAACGCCCCGCGCCCCTGCCCGCCCTGCTGGACCGCCCCTTCTGGCTGCTGGACCCGCCGCTGCCCTTGAAGCTGTCCGGCCACCGGCCGCAATACGGCGGCCAGGCGCTGCGCCTGATGCGCGGCCCCGAACGCATCGAAAGCGGCTGGTGGGATCCGGCCTTGACCGTGCGCGACTACTTCGTCGCCGAGGACGCCGCCGCCGCGCGCTACTGGATCTACCGCGAGCGCGACGACGAGCACGCCCGCTGGTTCCTGCATGGGCTCTACGCCTGAAACGCCATGCGCCTGGACGACGACGACACCCCCGGCATCCTGGCGCAGTTGCCCGGCTACGCCGAGCTGCAATGCCAGTCCAACTTCTCTTTCCTGCAGGGCGCTTCGCACCCCGAGGAACTGGTCGAACGCGCCGCCGAACTGGGCTACGCCGCGCTCGCCATCACCGATGAATGTTCGCTGGCGGGCGTGGTCCGCGCCCACGTGGAGGCCAAGGCCCGCAAGCTGCCGCTCATCATCGGCGCCACCTTCCAGCTGCGCGCCGCGCCCGACGCCGCGCCACTGGGCCTGACCCTGCTGGCGCAGACGCGCGAGGGCTACGGCAACCTGTCCGAACTGATCACCCTGGCCCGCACCCGCGCGCCCAAGGGCGAATACCAGCTGGCGCCCGAAGACCTTACCCATCCTCCCAGCGGCCACGCCCATCTGCGCCACCTGCCCGAATGCCTGGCCATCCTGAGCCCCGCCTACGGCACCGACGCCGACCGCATGGCCGAGCAGGCGCGCTGGCTGGCACGCGTCTTCCCCCACCGCGCCTGGGTGGGGCTGACCTTGCTGCACCGCTCGCGCGACGACCTGCACCGCGCCGCGGTCGAGCACGCCGCGCAGGCCGCGGACCTGCCCATCGTGGCGCTGGGCCAGGTGCAGATGCATCTGCGTTCGCGCAAGCCGCTGCACGACACGCTGACCGGCATCCGCACTCGCCAACCGGTATCGCAATGCGGCTATGAACTGTCCGGCAACGCCGAACAGCACCTGCGTACTCGCATGCGCCTGGCCAACCTGTACCCGCCGCAAGCGCTGGCCCAGACGCTGGCCGTGGCCCGCCGCTGCGCCTTCTCATTGGACGAGCTGCGCTACGAATACCCGGACGAAATCATTCCGCGCGGCCACACGCCGGCCACCTATCTGCGCCAGGAAACCCTGGCCGGGGCCGCCCGCCGCTTTCCTTCAGGCACGCCGGACAGCGTCACCGCGCAGATCGAAAAAGAGCTGGCCCTGATCACGGACCTGCACTACGAAGCCTATTTCCTCACGGTCTACGACATCGTCCAGTACGCCCGCGGCGAGGGCATCCTGTGCCAGGGCCGCGGGTCCGCCGCCAACTCCGCGGTCTGCTACTGCCTGGGCATCACCGAAGTGGATCCGGTGCGCGGCAACAACCTGTTCGAACGCTTCATCAGCAAGGAACGCAACGAGCCGCCCGACATCGACGTGGACTTCGAGCACCAGCGCCGCGAAGAAGTCATCCAGTACATCTACCGCAAGTACGGCCGCGAACGCGCCGCGCTCACCGCCGTGGTCATTTCCTACCGGCCGCGCAGCGTGCTGCGCGATACCGGCTGCGCGCTGGGCGTGGACGCAGGCGTCATCGACGCCGTGGCGCGCGCCCACCAATGGTGGGACGGCAAGAAGGAAATGCTGCGCACCCTGGGCGCCTGCGGCCTGGACCCGGAATCGCAGGTGGCGCGCCAGTGGGCGGCGCTGGCGCAGACCCTGATGGGCTTTCCGCGCCACCTGTCGCAGCACCCCGGCGGCTTCGTGATTTCACGCGGCAAGCTGTCGCGCCTGGTGCCCATCGAAAACGCCGCCATGGCAGACCGCAGCGTCGTGCAATGGGACAAGGACGACCTGGATGCGCTGGGCCTGCTGAAAGTGGACGTGCTGGCGCTGGGCATGCTGTCGGCCCTGCGCCGCACGCTGGAGCTGGCCGGCCAGCGCCGCGGCCAACCCTTGCGGCTGCAGGACATACCCGCCAGCGACACGCCCACCTACGACATGATCTGCGACGCCGACACCATAGGCGTGTTCCAGATCGAATCCCGCGCCCAGATGACCATGTTGCCGCGGCTGCGTCCGCGCGAATACTACGACCTGGTGGTGCAGGTGGCCATCGTGCGCCCAGGCCCGATCCAGGGCGGCATGGTCCATCCCTACCTGCGCCGCCGCCAGGGCAAGGAACCCGAAACCTATCCCAGCGAAAAAGTGCGCGGCGTGCTCAGCCGCACCATGGGCGTGCCCATCTTCCAGGAACAGGTCATGCAGATCGCCGTGGTGGCCGCTGGCTTCACGCCGGGCGAATCCGACCAGTTGCGCCGCTCCATGGCGGCCTGGAAGCGCAAGGGCGGCGTGGACAAGTACCGCAGCAAACTGGTCGGCGGCCTGCTGGCCCATGGCTACAAACTGGATTTCGCCGAGGCGCTGTTCCGGCAGATCGAAGGCTTCGGCGAATACGGCTTCCCCGAAAGCCACGCCGCCAGCTTCGCCCTGCTGGCCTATGCCAGTTCTTGGCTCAAGCGGCACGAGCCCGAAGCCTTCCTGGCCGCCCTGCTCAACTCCCAGCCCATGGGCTTCTACGCCCCCGCGCAACTGGTGCAGGACGCCCGCCGCCACGGCGTCTGCGTGCTGCCGGCGGACGTCACGGTCAGCGGCTGGGACTCGGCCCTGGAGACCCTGCCCGACGGTCATCCTGGCGCCCGCCGGCCCCCCCATCCGCACGCGCCCGCCGCCGACGGCACCCGTCCCGCCGTCAGGCTGGGACTGAGCCTGATCCAGGGCATGCGCGAAGACGCCGCCCGGCGCATCGAAGACGCGCGCGCTGCCGCCCCTTTTACCGACACCGGCGACCTGGCCCGCCGCGCCTCTCTCGGCCGCCATGACCTGAACTCGCTGGCCGCCGGCGACGCCCTGCGCACGCTGGCCGGCCATCGCCGCCAGGCCAGCTGGGAAGCCGCCGCCAGCGTGCAGAGCCGCGACCTGCTGCGCGACGCCGCCATCCAGGAAACCCAGGCGCCACAGCTGGCCGCCCCGTCCGAGGGCCAGGCCGTGGCGGCCGACTACCGCAGCGTGGGCCTGACGCTGCGCAGCCACCCGGTGGCCTTGCTGCGCCCCCAGCTCGCGGCGCGCAACTTCCAGCCCGCCTCGGTGCTGAACAGCTACCCCGACAAGCGCGTGGCCCGCGCCTGCGGCATCGTCACCGTGCGCCAACGTCCCCAAACCTCCAAGGGCGTGATCTTCGTCACGCTGGAAGACGAGACCGGCCCCGTCAACGTGGTCGTGCGCCCGGAACTCATAGAACGCCAACGCCGCGAATTGCTGGGGTCCTCGTTGCTGGGCGTCTACGGATCCTGGCAAAGCGTGGACGGCGTGCGCCACCTGATCGCGCAGCGGCTGGTGGATCTGTCCGACCTGCTGGGCGGGTTGAACACCCAGAGCCGGAATTTCCACTGACCGCTGCGGCCGCCGTTCAATCGCCGAACAGCGTGGCCATGTCCAATGCCTGCGCCATGGCCTGGTAGCCGGCATCGTTGGGATGCAGGTTATCGCCCGAGTCATACGCGGGCAGCAGCCGCGCGGGATGCGCCGGATCGCGCAGCACCGCGTCAAAATCCACCACCGCGTCGAACACGCCGCTTTCGCGGATCCAGCGGTTCACCTCCCGCCGCACCGCGTCCTTGGCCGGGTTGTAGTGGCCCGACAGCGGCGTGCCGTGCAAAGAGCCTTCATACGGCGCAATGGTGCCGCCGACGATGCGCACGCCGCGCAGGCGCGCCGCCTCTGCCAATTGCCGGTAGCCCTCGGTCAATCTGGCCGCCGTCATGGGCGCGTCGTCCGGCGCGAAGCCGCTGTCCGGCCAGCCGATGTCATTGATGCCCAGCATCATCACCACCGTGCGCACGCCCGGCTGCGACAGCACGTCGGCGTCAAACCGGGCCATCGCGTTCACCCCCATCTTGTCGCCCCAGACCCGCGCGCCCGAAATGCCCGCGTTCGCCACGCCCATGCCTTGCGGCGCCAGGCGGCGCGCCAGGAAGTCCGGCCAGCGGCGGTTGGCGCCCGGCGTCGAGCCATTGCCATCGGTCAGGGAATCCCCAAAGGCCACCACCACCGGCACGCGCTTCGGGCTTTCCACCCAGATCCCCGCCAGGAACGCCCGGCCTTGCAGCGCCTGCGCCTCAGGCAGCTCCGCCGCCGCCGTGGCATTGCCCCGGACCAGGGCGCCGGTCTGCTGCGCGCCCCAATGGAAGGTCGTCACCGGCGTTGCCTGCGGGAAGTAAAGGCTGACGGCCAGTTCGGCCAGCGCGGATACCGGCAGGTCCACCGGATCGCTGACCACCTGCGCCCCCGGCGCCACCGTCACGCTTGGCCGACCGCCAAAGGCCAGCCCGCGACTGGACGCCGGACGGATCCTGGACTGGCCCGAGGCCAGCGCCACGCTGGCCGCCCCAATCTCCAGGGGCTGAGTCCCATAGCGGTTGGACAACACCACCCGCAAGCGCGGTCCGCCCACGCTGAGCATCAGGGTCTGGCGCAGAGTCTGGCCGCGCAATTCGGCCGGCATTTCCGTGAGCAGCACGAAGGAATCCTCCCACAGCGGTTGCGGACTGGCGAACCAGGAGCTGACCCAGCTGGAACGCGCGACATCCGACTGAACAGGCGGCTGCGCGGCGGCGGCCACGGACGGCCCCAGGACCGCAAGGCCCGCGGACAGGGTAGCGGCCGAAACCAGGGAAAAAGCATTGAAGCGATTCATGACGACTCCAGAAAAAGAGAAAGTGACGTCACGATAGGTTCTTCCCAATTCCACCGGTAGAACCCTAAACTGCATACCTCTTCTTCCAAAAAGGAATGACCTTGGACACCCTGCGCGCAATGCGGGCCTTTGTCCGCGCCGTGGAGCTGGGCACCTTGTCCGCCGTCGCCCGCGAACAGGCCCTAAGCCAGCCCGCCCTGAGCAAGATCGTCGCCGCGCTGGAAAAGGACCTGAACGTGCGGCTGCTGGAACGCAGCACCACCCGCGTCGTGCCCACCGAACAAGGCAAGCGCTTCTACGAACGCGCCACGCGGGTGCTGGAGGAATACTCCGAAGCCGTCGCCGACGCCCGCGGCCAGACCGAAAAGCCCGCCGGCTTCCTGCGCATCAACGCGCCCGTGGCGCTGGGCCAGTTCCGCCTGAACGCGCTGGTCCGCGAATTCCTGGACGAATACCCCGACATCCAGGTCGAACTGATCCTGAACGACCGGTTCGTGGACCTGGTGGAAGAAGGCGTGGACGTGGCGCTGCGGCTGGGCGGCAATCTGCCGCCCAACGCCATCGCCCGCAAGGCAGCCCTATCGCCGCGCTACCTGGTGGCCGCCCCCTCCTACCTGGCGCAGCGCGGCAAGCCCCGCGCGCCCCGCGATCTGGCCGCGCACGAATACGTGCGCTTTGCCTGGCTGGCTGCCGGCGACACCCTGGAACTGCACCAGGGCGCCACCCTAGCCACCGTCCAGACCCAGGGGCGCTTCCGCGTCAACAACGCCCTGGCCATCCGCGAAAGCCTGGCCATGGGCGCCGGCATCGGCCTATGCCCCGCGTGGCTGGTGCAGGATCTGGTCGCCAGCGGCGAACTGCTGCGCGTGCTGCCCAAATGGAGCGCCACGCCGCAAGAGGCCTTCCTCATCTACCCGTCGCGCCGCTATCAGTCGCTGCGGGCGCGGCTGCTGATCGAGTTCCTGAATGACCGGCTGGCCCGCCTGCCCGGCATGCAAACGCCTTAGCCGCAGACCGCGCGCACCAGATTCCGGTAGATGTCGCGCGCGCCTTCCAGCTGCTCCAGCGCGATGGATTCGTCGATCGTGTGGGCGTCCTCTTCGTTGCCCGGCCCCAGCCCTATCGTCGGAATGCCGCGACGTCCGGCCGATTCCGAGCCGTTGGTGCAGAACGCCCAACTGCCCACTACCGGATCCCGGCCGCTGGCGCTGACCGCCGCGCGCGCAGCCTGCAACAAGCCGGCTTGCGCATCGCAGCGCCAACCTGGCAACCACCGCGGCGGCGTGGCGTGCTGGCCGGTATAGGTCGCTACTTGATCCTCGCTGACCTGCAGGGTGAAGTCGGACAGGCCGTGGGCCGCCAGATGCCCGCGGATCTGCGCCAGCACGTCCTCCAGGCGTTCGCCCGAGACGGTGCGCCGGTCAAAGCGTATCGTCGTCGAGATCGGAATCATGGAGATCGACGGATAGGGATGCGACACGATGTCCGTCGGCACCAGCAGCGCCTGGCCCAGCACCTCGTCGTGCGGCAGCGGCAGGCTCTCCAGCGCGGCCAGCGCCCGGGCCGCCGCATGCAGGGGATTGACGCCGATGTGCGGCGTCGCCGCGTGCGCCGGCTTGCCGTGGAAGGTCAGCAGCAGTTCCACGCGCCCTTTCTGGCCTGCCTTGATCTGCAACTTTGACGGCTCGCAGATGACCACCGCCTGCGGCGTGCAGAGGTCCAGCACCGAAGCCAGCGCATGCCCTTCGATAACTTCCTCCAGCACGCTGGCCGACACCGCCACGCGGTGCTTCAAGCCATCCCGCGCCGCCTCCGCCACGCCGCAAATCGCCGCGGCAATGCCGCCCTTCATGTCGGTGCTGCCGCGCCCGTATAGCCGCCCATCCCGGATTTCGGCGCCGAACGGATCGAAGCGCCAGTCGCCCGCCACCGGCACCACGTCCATGTGTCCGTCGAACAACAAGGCCACGTCCGCATCCTCGGGGCCGATCAGCCCCAGCACCGAGCCATTGCCATCGGTCATCACCGAACTGAACCCCGCCTCGCGCATCGTCGCGGCCATCAGCGCCGCCATCTCGCCTTCCTTGCCGGAAAGGCTGGGAATGCGCACCATCGCCTGGGTCAACGCAACTACGTCCAGAGTCATCATCCTGTCTCTTATACACATCT
>NZ_QWFB01000081.1:0-6193 GCF_003576205.1 Achromobacter sp. K91
AAATGAACAGCCCCTCGCGGGCGAGGGGCTGCATCGGGTGGGCCGCCATCAGCTTGCGGCCGGAAAAGGCGCGGCCGGATCAGGCCGAGGGCGGAACGTAGCCCTGCGCTTCGACGGTGCCGTCTTCGAACAGGAAGCGCTCCATCTGTTCCTTCAGGTACTTGCGGGCGCGGGCGTCCGCAAGGTTCAGGCGGTTTTCATTGACCAGGCGCGTCTGGATGGCCTTCCATTCTTCCCAAGCTTCCTTGGAAATGCTCTGCCAGATCTTGGTGCCGAGTTCGCCGGGGTAGGGGGGGAAATCCAGCCCTTCGGCTTCACGCTTCAGTTTTACACAGTTGACGATACGGGCCATGGTTCGCTGCCGGAAGAAATGAGTAATCCTGCATTTTAACGGGCTTGGCGACCTGATGGCGCCAAGCCCCTGCGGACCCTGCGGGTAGCCCGGGTGTTACAGCTTCTTGATGAAGACCAGGCTGTTGCGCGAACGGTTGTAATTGTGCTGTTTTTCACGCGGCAGGTCGGCGATGCCGCCCTGCACGAAACCGCGCTTCATGAACCAGTGCGAGGTGCGCGTCGTCAGTACGAACAGGCGCTTGGCGCCGACGGCGCGCGCGCGTGATTCCATGTGGCGCAGCAGGATTTCGCCTTCGCCCGAACCCTGCCATTCCGGATGCACGATCAGGCAGGCCATTTCGGCCATCTGCTCTTCGGGGAAACTGTGCAGGGCCGCGCAGCCGTAGATGACGCCGTCGTGCTCCAGCACGGTGAAGTTTTCCACGTCGCGCTCGACCACGCTGCGTGGACGCGGCACCAGCGTGCCGTCGGCTTCCAGCGGTTCGATCAGGCTGAGGATGGCGCCGACGTCGTCGATCGTGGCGGCGCGCAGGTCGTCCAGCGTGTCTTCCACCACCATGGTGCCGACGCCGTCGTGGGTGAAGATTTCCAGCAGCACGCTGCCGTCCAGCGCGAACGGCAGCAGGTGGGCGCGGGCCACGCCGCGCTTGACCGCGAGCGAGGCGTACTGCAGGAAGGCATGGGTCTCTTCGTCGAGTTCACCGCCGGCCAGCAGGGCGTCGGCGTCCACGCGGGCGAGTTCAGTGTCCAGCGTGCCGTCGTCGTTCAGCACGCCCTGCGAGCTGGACAGGAAGATGAGTTTTTCAGCGCGCAGCGCCACCGCGACGCTGGTGGCCAGGTCTTCCATGGCCAGGTTGAACGCGTCGCCGGTGGGCGAGAAGCCCAGCGGCGACAACAGCACCACGGACGAGCCCTTTTCGATGGCGAACTTGAGCGCGTCGATGTCGATCTTGCGCACCTGGCCGGTGTGCTTGTAGTCCACCCCGTCCAGCACGCCGGTCGGGCGGGCGGTGACGAAGTTGCCGGAGATGACACGGATATGGGCGTGCGACATGGGCGTGTTCGGCAGCCCCTGGCTGAAGGCGGCCTCGATGTCCAGGCGGATTTCGCCGGCGGCTTCCTTGGCGCATTCCAGCGCGGCGGCGTCGGTGGGCGACAGGCCGCGGTCGAATTGCTGGGTAAAGCCCTTCAGGCGCAGCTGCTCATTGACCTGCGGACGCGAGCCGTGCACCAGCACCAGGCGGATGCCCAGCGAGGACAGCAGCGACAAGTCCTGCACCAGCGCGTTCAGCGCGCCGGCCTGCACCAGTTCACCGCCGAAAGCCACCACGAACGTCTTGCCTCGGAACGCATGCACATAAGGCGCCACTTCTCGGAACCATCGGACGAACTGGGCGGGTGCGAATTCTGGGGCTTCAAGGGCGGAGACGGTGTCTGGTTCCAGGTCGGGCATGATGGGCGGAAGGATTCCTGAGAGTAAGCAAAAACGCGGCGCCGTGCCGCGCCATAGCGCCGTCGGACGACGGCGTGGCGAAATTATATGACCGTCGCGCCCCGGCGCAGCCGGAAAAGAGTGCCAATTTGGTGCCGGATTTACCGGTTTGCGCCCGCGGCGCCGGCAGCGGGCTCGCGGAAATTTATAATGCCGGGCTAACCGGACTAATCGTACATGCCTGAATCCTCCAGCCCGCGTGCGCCCAAGGCCGCGGACGCGGCGGCTCCGGCGGCAGCGGCAGACGCGCAGAACGCGCGCCGCGCGCCGCGCCCCGAGCGGCCCATACCCGTGGTGACCTACCCCGAAGACCTGCCCGTCAGCGCGCGGCGCCAGGAGATCGCGCGCGCCATCGCCAGCCACCAGGTGGTGATCGTCAGCGGCGAAACCGGGTCGGGCAAGACCACCCAGCTGCCCAAGATCTGCCTGGAGCTGGGCCGCGGCCGCCAGAAGATGATCGGCCACACCCAGCCGCGCCGCCTGGC
Organism: Achromobacter sp. K91; assembly: GCF_003576205.1. Lineage (NCBI taxonomy): Bacteria > Pseudomonadati > Pseudomonadota > Betaproteobacteria > Burkholderiales > Alcaligenaceae > Achromobacter > Achromobacter sp. K91. The sequence goes on from NZ_QWFB01000081.1 coordinate 2,332, forward strand.
CGCGACGTCGGTGGCCAAGCGCATCGCCGAAGAGCTGAACACCCCCATGGGCGAGGTCGTGGGCTACCAGGTGCGTTTCAACGACCGCACCGGCCCCAACGCGTCCATCAAGCTGATGACGGACGGCATCCTGCTGGCCGAATCGCAGCGCGATCCGCTCTTGCGCCGCTACGACACCATCATCATCGACGAGGCGCACGAGCGCAGCCTGAACATCGATTTCCTGCTGGGCTACCTGAAGCAGCTGCTGCCCCGCCGCCCGGATCTGAAGATCATCATCACCTCGGCGACCATCGACGCCGAGCGCTTCGCCCGGCACTTCGGCGCTTCCGAGGACCGGCCCGCGCCCGTCATCGAGGTGTCCGGCCGCCTGTACCCCGTCGAGGTCCGCTACCGTCCCGTGCGCGAGGAGCTCCCGGAAGACGAGGCCGCCCCGGCCAAGCCCGGCCGGGACCGCGAACGGATGTCGGGCGACGAAGAGCGCGACCTGATCGACGCCATCGTGGACGCGGTGGACGAGTGCGCGCGCCACGGCCCGGGCGACGTGCTGGTGTTCCTGCCTGGCGAGCGCGAGATCCGCGAATCCGCCGAGGCGCTGCGCAAGCGCCATCCGGCCGGCACCGAAGTCTTGCCGCTGTACGCGCGCCTGTCGCAGGCCGAGCAGGAGCAGATCTTCCATCCGCGCACCAATGCGCGGCGCATCGTGCTGGCCACCAACGTGGCGGAAACCTCGCTGACCGTGCCGGGCATCCGCTTCGTGGTCGACAGCGGGCTGGCGCGCATCAAGCGCTATTCCTGGCGCAACAAGGTCGAGCAGCTGCGCATCGAGCCGATCAGCCGCGCTTCGGCCAACCAGCGCGCCGGCCGTTGCGGCCGGGTCGGGCCGGGCGTCTGCATCCGGCTCTACGACGAGCTGGACTTCAACAACCGGGCGCCGTTCACGGACCCGGAAGTCCTGCGCTCGTCGCTGGCCTCGGTCATCCTGCGGATGAAGTCCCTGAAGCTGGACGACATCGAGCAGTTCCCCTTCGTCGAGGCGCCGCCCGGGCGCGCGGTGGCCGACGGCTACCATCTGCTGCAGGAACTGGGCGCGATCGAACTGGCGTCGGCCTCGGACGACGACACGGACGCTTCCCGTACCGGCTCGTCCTTCGTGCTGACGCGCACGGGACATGAACTGGCCAAGCTGCCGGTGGACCCGCGCATCGGCCGCATGATCCTGGCCGCGCGCGAACATCAGTGCCTCGCCGAGATGCTGATCATCGCCTCGGCCCTGTCGGTGCAGGACGCGCGCGATCGCCCCATGCAGGAACGCGAGGCGGCTGAAGCCGCGCACGCCAAGTTCGCCGACGACAAGTCCGAGTTCATCTCCTTCCTGAAGCTGTGGCGCTGGTACGGCGAGCAGGTGCAGCACAAGGCCTCGCAGCGCAAGCTGGTGGCCCTGCTGCGCCAGAACTTCCTGTCGCCGATCCGGCTGCGCGAATGGCACGACGTGCACACGCAGCTGGCCGCGCTGGTGGGCGAGCAGGGCTGGCGCCTGAACCAGACCGAGGCCACCTACGAGCAGCTGCACATGGCGCTGCTGTCGGGCCTGTTGGGCAATATCGGCTTCAAGAGCGACGAAGGCGGTCATTACCAGGGCGCGCGCGAGATCCGCTTCCATATCCACCCCGGTTCGCGGCTGGTGAAGAAGGCGGGGCGCTGGATCGTGGCGGCCGAACTGGTCGAGACCACGCGGCTGTACGCGCGTTGCGTGGCGCGCATCGATCCGGTGTGGCTGGAAAAAGTCGGCGCGCACCTGATCCGCAAGAACTGGTCCGATCCGCGTTGGGAAAAGAAGGCCGGGCAGGTGGTGGCCAATGAACGGGCCACGCTTTACGGGCTGACCATCTACACCGGCCGGCGCATCCAGTACGGCCGGGTCAATCCGACCCAGGCGCGCGAGCTGTTCATCCGTCAGGCATTGGTGCCGGGCGAGATCGACACGCGGCTGGCGTTCGTGGCGCACAACCGCAAGCTGATCGCAGGCATCGAAAAGCTGGAACATCAGACCCGCCGCCCGGACATCCTGGTCGACGACGAGCTGATCCACGCCTTTTACGACAGGCAACTGCCGGCCGACATTTCGCAGACGGCGACGCTGGAAAAGTGGGTGTCGGGGCTGGACAAGGCTGCCGCCGCCAAGCTGCTGCTGACGCGCGACGAACTGATGCGCCACGAGGCCGCGGGCGTCACGACCGATGTCTTTCCCAAGAAGGTGGAATGGCAGGGCGTGTCGATGGCGCTGGATTACCACTTCGAACCCGGTTCGCCGCGTGACGGTGTGACCCTGTCGGTGCCGCTGTTCGCGCTCAACCAGATCGATCCGGCGCGCTGCGAATGGCTGGTGCCCGGGATGCTGAAGGAAAAGGTGCACCTGCTCCTGAAGTCGCTGCCGCAGAAGCTGCGCCGCCACTGCGTGCCGCTGCCGGACTATGCCGCAGGCTTCTACGACCGCTGGTTCGAGCGCCAGGCCGACCCGCAGCAGGGGTTGGTCGATGCCATCATCGCCGACATGTGGGACCAGGTGCAGATCCGCCCAGCCGCGGCGGACTTCAAGCTGGAGACCCTGCCGGCCCACCTGTTCATGAACTTCCGGGTGGTGGATGAGCACGGCCGCATGCTGGCGGCCGGACGCAACCTGGCGCAACTGCGCGCCGAGTTCGGCAAGCAGGCGCAGGCCACGTTCCAGCAGCTGGCGGCCAGCGACACCCAGGTGGCCCAGGCGCTGGCGCACGAGAACCTGACCTCCTGGTCCTTCGGCCCCTTGCCGGAGATCATGGAGATCAAGCGGCGCGGGCAGTCGGTGATCGGCTATCCGGCGCTGGTGGACCGCGGCGCGCATTGCGACCTGGACGTGTTCGACGATCCGGACGAAGCGCGCAAGCACCACCGCGCGGGCTTGCTCAGGCTGTTCCGGCTGGGCTTGCGCGAGCAGGTGAAGTTCCTGGAAAAGAACCTGGCGGACCTGACCAAGATCAGCATGCTCTACATGACGCTGGGGACGCAGGAAGAGCTGCGCGACCAGATCATCGATTGCGCGCTGGGGCAGGCTTGCCTGGCCGATCCCTGGCCGGTCAACGAGCAGCAGTTCGAGGCCCGGCGGGCCGAGGGCAAGGGCCGGCTGGGTCTTTTGGCGCAGGAAGTGGCGCGGCTGGCGGGGGCGGGGCTGACGGAATGGGCGGCAGTGCAGCGCAAGTTGCCGCAGGCCAAGCCGCATGCTGCGGCCTACGCGGACTTGCAGGCGCAGCTGGGGGCGTTGATGCCCAAATGGTTCATCCGCGATACGCCGTATGCGCAGCTTGCGCATTTTCCGCGGTATCTGAAGGCGGTTCTGGCTCGCATCGACAAGCTGCGGGCGGATCCGGCCAGGGATGCCAAGCTGGTGGCGGAGATGGCGCCTTTGCTGACGCAGTATCAGCGGGCGCGGTCGGCGCTGAAAGGGGCGCCGGATCCGCGGCTGGATGAGTTCCGGTGGCTGCTGGAGGAGCTGCGGGTGGCATTGTTTGCGCAGGAGTTGCGGACGCCGATGCCGGTTTCTGTGAAACGGTTGATGAAGAGCTGGGAGTCGCTTAAGCGTTGATTGCTTTTGTGGTTTTTTCGCGGGCGGTGGTTTTTTCGTAGGCCGCCCGTCGGCGCAGGCGGCGTGGCGGCTCGCGCCCACGATTGCGGTCCGGAGCGTTCGCTCCGGACTACCCCGTCGTCATCGTCGTCACCGCCTGCGGCGGTTCCTTCCGATTCCCTCGGGCGCATCGAGGTTGCTCGCCGCCACGCCGCCCGCACCGACGGGCTACGAGCGTCTTGGGGCATCGCGATGTTGAAG
>NZ_QWFB01000040.1:0-5508 GCF_003576205.1 Achromobacter sp. K91
AGATGTGTATAAGAGACAGGGCGAGGCTTGCGGCGCGGCGTCGGTCGCCGCGGCGGTGGCGGGCCGGGCCACGGTTTCGAACCCGGCGTCGTCCGCGTCGTCGTTTTGCGCCGCGGGGGCTGCGGCGGACGCGCCGCCCGTCTGCGCCAGGGTCTGGCCGACCGCATGGGACACGAAGCGATGCACCGCGCCGCTGTCGCGGAAACGGACCTCATGCTTGGCCGGGTGCACGTTCACGTCCACGGCGGCCGGGTCGATGTCCAGGAACAGCACGTAGGCGGGCTGGCGGTCGCCATGCAGGACGTCCGCGTAGGCGGCGCGCAGGGCGTGGCTGACGGTGCGGTCGCGCACGTAGCGGCCGTTCACGTAGAGATACTGGCGGTCCGCGCGGGCGCGGGCTGCGGTGGGACGGGTGATCATGCCCGCCAGGCTGACCGTGCCGACCGAGTGCGACAGCAGCAGGCCGTGTTCGGCGAATTCCGCGCCCAGCACGTCGCGGATGCGCTGCGGCGGTTCGGCGGGCAGCCATTGGCGCTGCGCGCGGTCGTGATGGAACAGGCGGAAGGCGATCTGCGGATGCGCCAGCGCGATGCGCTCCATGGCGTCGACGCAGTGGCCGAACTCGGTGGCCTCGGAGCGCAGGAATTTGCGGCGGGCCGGCACGGCGTCGAACAACTGGCGCACGTCCACCGTGGTGCCCGGAGGACCCGAGGCGGGGCTGACCTGCATGCTGCCTGCATCGATCTGCCAGGCGTGCTCGCCATCGCGGGTGCGGGAAATGATGGTGACCTGGGCCACGGACGCGATCGAGGCCAGCGCTTCGCCGCGGAACCCCATGGATGCCACAGATTCCAGTTCGTTCAAGGAGCGGATCTTGCTGGTGGCGTGGCGCGCCAGCGCCAGCGGCAACTCTTCGGGCGGAATGCCGCCGCCGTCGTCGGTCACGGCAATGCGGCGTATGCCGCCGCCTTCCAGGCGCACTTCAATGGCGCGTCCGCCCGCGTCGATGGCGTTTTCGAGGATTTCCTTGAGCACGGATGCCGGCCGCTCGATCACCTCGCCGGCGGCGATCTGACTGATCAGCAGGTCGGGAAGCGCAAGAATGGAGCGGCGTTCGGTCATGTGGCTGGCGTTCAGGTATGGCTATGTGGACGATTTTAGCGTCATGGGCGGGTGGGCTATAGTCGCGGACTGATATCCCATTCCGCTGGCAGGGTTGCTTCAATGCTCGAATTCTTCAATATGGTGCTCCACATCGACAAGACGCTCGGCGTCTGGGTCGCGCAGTATGGCGTGTGGGTGTACCTGGTGCTGTTCCTGATCGTTTTTGCGGAGACGGGGCTGGTCGTGCTGCCCTTTCTGCCGGGGGATTCGCTGCTGTTCATCGCGGGCGCGTTCGGCGCGACCGGGCACATCGATCCGTTCCTGATGGGCGGGCTGCTGATCGTCGCCGCCATCACCGGCAATACGGTGAACTACTTCATCGGACGCTATATCGGGCCGCGCGTGTTTTCGATGAACCTGCGCTTTCTGGACCGCGGCGCGTTGATGCGCACGCACGCGTTCTATGAAAAGCACGGCGGCAAGACCATCGTCATGTCGCGCTTCATCCCGGTCGTGCGCACTTTCGCGCCCTTTGTCGCGGGCGTGGCCGACATGCCGCAGTCGCGCTTCCAGCTGTTCAACATCCTGGGCGCGCTGCTGTGGGTGGTGAGCCTGGTGGCCGCGGGCTACTTCTTCGGCAACATCCCGCTGGTGCGCGAACACTTGAATACCATCGTGCTGCTGGGGCTGGCCGCCGCCATCGTGCCGGTGATCGGCGCGGGCCTGTTCAAGCTGATCAAGGCCAAACGCGGCGCGTGAAGCGCCGCAGCGCATGCTGCGGCACACGCGTCACATTGAAAAGGGCGTTGCGCCGTGAAGCGCAACGCCCTTTTTCATGCGGCGGCAGACGTCGCCGTCAGCTCACATCGCCCAGCCGCGCCAGCGGCGGGTTGGCGGTGAAGTAACGCTGGATGCCCGTCATCATGGCCTGCGCCAGCTTGTCCTGATGCGAGGTGCTGCGCAGCAGGGCTTCTTCCTGCGGGTTGCTGATGAAGGCGGTTTCGACCAGCACCGAAGGAATGTCCGGCGCTTTCAGGACCGCGAAGCCGGCCTGTTCGACGCTGTTTTTGTGCAGGCGGTTGATCTTCTTGATTTCGTCCAGGAAGGCGCTGCCCACCTTCAGCGAATCGTTGATCTGCGCGGTGGTGGACAGGTCCAGCAGTACCTTGGCCACCTGGCGGTCGTGGCTGCCAAGGTTGACGCCGCCGATCAGGTCGGCCGCGTTTTCCTTGTCCGCCATCCAGCGCGCCTGGGCGCTGGTGGCGCCGCGCTGCGACAGCGCGAACACCGACGAGCCATTGGCCGAAGGCTTGATCCAGGCGTCCGCGTGGATCGAGATGAACAGGTCCGCGTGCACGCGGCGCGCCTTCTGCACGCGCACGTGCAGAGGCACGAAGTAGTCGTCGTCGCGCGTGAGATAGGCGCGCATGTAGGGCTGGCTGTCGATCAGCGCCTTCAGGCGCCGGGCGATGCGCAGCACCACGTCTTTCTCGCGCAGGCCGCTGCTGCCGATGGCGCCCGGGTCCTCGCCGCCGTGGCCGGGATCCAGCGCGATGGTGACCATGCGCTGCTTGCCGCGGCTGGCGGTGGCGGGCGGAGGCTTGGGCGCGGTGGGCAGCGGGGGCGCCGGCTGCTGGCCGCGCACGCGCGGCGGCTCGGGCGGATCGGCGCGGGTCACCGGGTTGCGCTGGATGTCTTCCAGGATGCGCGCCAGCGGGTCGTCCACGTCGGGGCCGGTCTGCTTGTTCAGGATCGCGACCAGCGGATCCTGGGCGATCTTCGGATACAGGTCCAGCACCAGACGGTACTGGTAGTCGGCCACGGGCTTGAGCGTGAACACCTGGGGCGCCACGGGCTGCTTCAGGTCGAACACCAGGCGCACCACGTTGGGGCGGTTTTGCGCCACCCGCAGGCTCTGGATGTAGGGGTCGTCAGGCCGGACCTTGGAAACCAGGTCGTTCAGGGCCGCGCTGATGGTCAGTCCCTCAATGTCCACCACCAGGCGGTGGGGGTTTTCAAGCGTGAACTGCTCAGCCTTGAGCTCGCTGTCGAGCTCCAGCGTGACGCGGGTGTATTCGTCGGCCGGCCAGGTGCGCACAGCCAGGATGGTCGCCGCCTGCGCCAGGCGCGGCAGGACCGGCAGGACGAGCAGGGTGGCGGCGACGCTGATCAGGCGGCGCCGGGTGGCGCCTGCCGAGGGGAGGGCGCCGACTGGGGCGGGGGGACAATCGCGTTCAACCATGTTTGTCCTCGAGCGGTGTACGCGGTCAGGGTGGCGTCGCGTCCGTCGCCTGCATAGGCTAGGGAAATCAGCAGGTCGGGAGGGGGCAAAAGGCCCCCGGCCCGCTCCGGCCATTCGATCAAAACGACTGCGTCGTCACGCAGTAAATCCCGGAATCCTGCGTCCAACCATTCTCGCGTATCACTAAATCTATAAAAATCAAGGTGATAGAAGTATAAGTTAGAAACTTTATAGGATTCAAGCAGCGCGTAGCTGGGACTTTTGATCCGTCCCGTGATGCCGCTTTCCCGCAACAGGGCCCGTGTGAAGGCCGTTTTCCCCGCGCCCAGGTCCCCCTGGAGGTGGATATGTCCCCCAGCCGGACCGGCCTGGCCGCCGGAAACCAGGGGGGCGAGCTGACGTGCCAGCGATTCCGTGGCGGCTTCGTCGGGCAGGTGCAAGGTCAGGCTGCAAAGAGGGGCGGACATGGCGCGGGGCGAGTGGTAAAAACGGTGGAGGGAGCACGGATGTTTGCGCAATTATAGGAATGCGGGTTTCTGCTAACCTATAACTGATTGTCATTCTCAACATTCTCGCGGCTGGCGCGCTGCCGTCAGCCGTAATCGACGTCGCCACGGAGTAGCACGCGCCATGAAGACCCGCATTGAAAAAGACACGTTTGGTCCCATCGAAGTCCCTGAGGATCACCTCTGGGGCGCCCAGACCCAGCGTTCGCTGCATTTTTTCGCGATTTCCACCGAGAAGATGCCGGTCCCCCTGGTCGAAGCGATGGCGCGGCTCAAGCGCGCGGCGGCCAAGGTCAATGCCGATCTGGGCGAACTGGATCCGAAGATCGCCGATGGCATCGTCCGCGCCGCCGATGAAGTGATCGCCGGTAAATGGCCCAACGAGTTCCCGCTGTCGGTCTGGCAGACCGGCTCGGGCACGCAAAGCAACATGAACATGAACGAGGTGCTGGCCAACCGCGCTTCGGAACTGATGGGCGGCGTGCGCGGCGAAGAACGCAAGGTCCACCCCAACGACCACGTCAACCGCGGGCAGTCGTCCAACGATACCTTCCCGACCGCCATGCACGTGGCGGCGGCGGTGCAGGTCGAGCATCATCTGCTGCCCTCGCTGAAGGCGCTGCGCGCCACGCTGGCGGCCAAGAGCGCCGAGTTCTACGACATCGTCAAGATCGGCCGCACCCACCTGCAGGACGCCACGCCGTTGACGCTGGGTCAGGAGCTGTCGGGCTACGTGGCCCAGCTGGACCTGGCCGAGCAGCAGATCCGCGCCACCCTGCCTGGCCTGCACCAGCTGGCCATCGGCGGCACGGCCGTGGGCACGGGCCTGAACGCGCACCCGCAGTTCAGCGCCAAGGTTTCCGCCGAACTGGCGCATGCCACCGGCACTGCCTTCGTGTCGGCGCCCAACAAGTTCCAGGGCCTGGCTTCGCACGAAGCGCTGCTGTTCGCGCACGGCGCGCTGAAGTCGCTGGCGGCCGGCCTGATGAAGATCGCCAACGACGTGCGCTGGCTGTCCAGCGGTCCGCGTTCGGGCCTGGGTGAAATCAGCATTCCCGAGAACGAGCCGGGCAGCTCGATCATGCCGGGCAAGGTCAACCCGACGCAATGCGAAGCCATCACGATGCTGGCGGCGCAGGTGCTGGGCAACGACGTGGCCATCAATATCGGCGGCGCCAGCGGCAACTTCGAACTCAACGTGTTCAAGCCGCTGGTGATCCACAACTTTCTGCAATCGGTGCGCCTGCTGACCGACGGCATGGCCAGCTTCAACGAGCATTGCGCCGCCGGCATCGAACCCAATCGCGAGCGCATCGCCGAACTGGTCGACCGTTCGCTGATGCTGGTGACGGCATTGAATCCGCATATCGGCTACGACAAGGCCGCGCAGATCGCCAAGAAGGCGCACAAGGAAGGCCTGTCGCTGAAGGAGTCGGCGTTGGCGCTGGGCTACGTGACCGAAGCGCAGTTCGCCGAATGGGTGGTGCCGGCTTCCATGACCAACGCGCACAAGTCCTAGTAAGCGGGCCTGTGCGTGCATGAAAAAAGACCGCCGCGTGAACTGACCCCCGAAAGTTGGACGTAGATCCAACCTTTGGGGGTTTTTGCATGACGAAGTACGACGAGCAGTTCAAGCTCAAGGCGGTTAGGAAGTAT